>SLIO01000477.1 GCA_007135635.1 Methylomicrobium sp.
ATGCATTAATCGCCACGAAAAGTGAAAGTGCTTGGGATGGCCTCCCTGATAGAGCGCTGACAATTTAGTCATGTAAACGTGAAGTCAAAATCTGCCCTACCGCCAATACGTTTCAGCCCGGCGGAACGTTTTGCCGGTAAGTGGGCGCGGGCTAAGGGAGCATGATTCCTCTGATCGTAAAAAACAATAAACCGCCGAGTATTCCTGATAGAGGAACGGTAACCAACCATGCTGCGCCGATTTTATAGAGGTGGGAGCGTTTGACAAGCTCTTGGCGATAGACTTTTTTCAGCGATTTGCGTTCTTTTTTAGTAAGTAAGTTGGTGTCGGTTTGTAGTTTGGCTTGTCGTTTTAGATCCTTAAGCATTAGCCCTTTGTTGGCGATGGATGCTTTTTTAAAAGTATTCAAGAATTCGGCGATTTTTTCAGGATCGTTATGCTCGTGGTGAGCGCGAATTTCTTCCATTCTTTTGGCATTGCTGTGTTTTAAATATTCCCGTAAAAAACCGACGCCGAAAACTGCGCCAACCGCCGTATGGGTGGAGCTAATGGGAAGTCCCATCTGGCTGGCGAATATTACGGTAATGGCCGCCGACATCGCTATGCAAAATGCGCGCATCTTATCGAGTTCGGTAATTTCGCTGCCTACGGTTCGAATTAATTTAGGGCCGTATAAGGCGAGGCCTATCGATAAACCTGCGGCACCAAGTAACATGATCCAAAGTGGAATATGGGCTTTATCGCTGACACCCTGTTGAAAAATTGCATCGTTGATAGCTGCGAGAGGGCCGACTGCGTTGGCGACATCGTTGGCTCCGTGGGCAAAGCTCAACAAGGCTGCGGAAAATATCAAGGGCAGAGTGAATAAGTTATTTACGCTGGCTTTGCTAGGCTCCAGATTAGCGGAGGACCTCACGATACGCGCTTTGACGATAAGAAAAATCAAAATGGCTAAAATGAAGCTGAAAGCGGCTGCGATCGGGAAATCGATTTTAATGATTTGTTTCAGACCTTTCATGATCAAATAAGTCGAAAAAGCCCAGGTCATCAATGCAATCAATACCGGGACGACCTTTTGCGCCGCTATTAGCATATTCGGTTGATAAGTGATTTTTCGCTTGACCACATATAAGAAAGCGGCCGAGAACAGGCCGCCCAAGACTGGCGAAATAACCCAACTGGCTGCGATTTTTCCCATGACCGGCCAGTTTGCGATTTCAAATCCGCCCGCGGCGATTCCTGCGCCTAGCACGCCTCCGACGATAGAATGAGTCGTCGAAACCGGCGCATTAAGCGAGGTCGCCACGTTCAGCCAAATCGCCGCAGCCAGCAGTGACGCCATCATCAGCCAGATAAAAGTATCGGTGTCGCGAATCATTTGAGGGTTGATGATGCCGTCTTTGATGGTCGTGACCACGTCTCCGCCGGCTATTAGAGTGCCGGATGCTTCGAAAATTGCGGCAATTATTATGGCGCCTGTCATCGTCAGCGCTTTCGAGCCGACTGCGGGGCCGACATTGTTAGCGACATCGTTGGCACCGATATTCAATGCCATGTAACTGCCGAAAACAGCGGCGAAAACTAGCATTAAATGCCCTTCGACGTGTTCTTTATTAATTAAATAGAGAACAACCAAAAGTATGAAAGCGAGACCTAGGCTAAGGCGAATCAAGTCTTTGCGAGCCGACGAACTGGCTTTGTTGATTTGATTGAGGTCGTTAAGATCCATGTAATATTTTCGTAACAAAAGAAAGCGTGCATTTTATCCTATTGGTTGAGTCATTGCTGCATTTCCAAGTCAAATTAATCATCGAAATCGGGTGCCGATTCCATTCAAACCTTATTAATAAAAAGGAAATTTCGTTTTTATATTGATCTTTTCAGGCTTGCAATCTTGATAATTATCCTTTAGTTTAGGCACCATACCGAAAGGCTAGGGGTGCTTCGATGTGAAATCGGGGCTGAGAAAAACCCTTTGAACCTGACTCCGGCTAATACCGGCGTAGGGAAGCCATCTTCCCTGCGCCTCGATGATAATATTCTAGGAGAAAAGCGTGAGCGCAGTCCGCCAAGAAATTCCTTCGACTACTGTCAGTAGTGTCAAAATCGATCCTTATCCGGCATCGGAAAAAGTCTATGTACAAGGCAGTCGGCCTGATATTAAAGTACCGATGCGTAAGATTAATTTATCCGACACTCCCGCGCATTTCGGCGCTGAAAAAAACACCCCCCTTTACGTTTACGATACCTCGGGTGTTTATACCGATCCAAAAGTCACGGTCGATTTAAGAAAAGGCCTGCCGGTGGTGCGATCGGCTTGGATTGAGGAGCGTGGAGATACCGAGTTGTTGCTCGGCCCTACATCAAAATTCGGACAAGAAAGGTTGCATGACCCCGAAACAGCAAATTTGCGTTTTGAGCTTATTCGTCAGCCAAGACGTGCTAAGGCCGGTGCGAATGTGTCGCAAATGCATTATGCGAGAAAAGGCATTATAACGCCGGAGATGGAGTACATCGCGATCCGCGAAAACCAAAAAATGGAAGAAATGCGCGATCTATGGAAAGATCAACATCCAGGGCAATCCTTCGGCGCATCGATTCCCGATATAATCACGCCGGAATTCGTTCGTGACGAAGTGGCGCGCGGCCGGGCTATCATTCCTGCCAACATCAATCATCCTGAATTGGAGCCGATGATTATCGGGCGTAACTTCCTGGTCAAGATTAATGGTAACCTTGGTAATTCGGCGGTGACTTCGTCGATAGAGGAAGAGGTCGAAAAAATGCTTTGGGGTATACGCTGGGGTGGCGATACGATCATGGATTTGTCGACCGGCAAAAACATTCATGAAACCCGCGAGTGGATTTTACGCAATTCGCCGGTACCGATCGGCACCGTACCGATTTATCAGGCGCTGGAAAAAGTCGACGGTAAGGCTGAAGAACTGACTTGGGAAATGTATCGTGACACGTTGATCGAGCAAGCCGAACAGGGCGTCGATTATTTCACGATACATGCCGGTGTGCGTTTGCAACATGTGCCGTTGACCGCTAAACGTATGACCGGGATTGTGTCGCGCGGCGGTTCGATCATGGCTAAATGGTGCTTGGCGCATCATACCGAAAGCTTCCTCTATACCAACTTTGAAGAAATCTGCGAAATCATGAAGGCCTACGATGTTTCCTTTTCGTTAGGTGACGGTTTACGCCCCGGGTCGATTTACGACGCTAACGACGAAGCGCAGTTCGCCGAATTGGAAACCTTGGGCGAATTGACTAAGATCGCATGGAAGCATGACGTACAGACGATGATCGAAGGGCCGGGCCATGTGCCGTTGCACATGGTCAAGATCAACATGGAAAAACAGCTGGAAGACTGCCATGAAGCGCCTTTTTACACATTGGGTCCATTGACAACCGATATCGCGCCTGGTTACGATCATATTACCTCGGCGATCGGTGCTGCGAACATTGGTTGGTACGGATGCGCGATGTTGTGTTACGTTACGCAAAAAGAGCACTTGGGCTTGCCTAACAAACAGGATGTCCGCGAAGGCATCGTGACTTACAAAATTGCCGCGCACGCCGCCGATTTGGCCAAGGGGCATCCGGGCGCTCAAGCACGCGACAATGCAATGTCGAAAGCCCGCTTCGAATTCCGCTGGGAAGACCAATTCAACATCGGCCTCGATCCCGAGCGCGCTCGTGAGTTCCATGACGAAACGCTGCCAAAACAGTCGGCTAAGATAGCCCATTTCTGTTCGATGTGTGGTCCGCATTTTTGTTCGATGAAAATCAGTCAGGATGTGCGCGACTATGCGGCTCAAAAAGGGGTGAAAGAAGAAGAGGCCTTGCTGTTGGGAATGGAAGAAAAGTCCAAGGAATTTCTTGAGGAAGGCGCGGCCATCTATCACGAAGTTTAAGCTTCGAAAACGCACGCGAACGCCAAGGATGGCTTGCGGATTTTTCAGGAGCAAAAATCTGCAAGCACCAGGGATAAGTTGGCGGCTTGACCTAATGTTATCAGTTTCCTCGTTCCCACATTCCAGCGTGGGAATGCCTATTTTGTTGAAACACCGACATCCATGCTTTAATTAGTGAACGTCTAGCAATGATCGTAGCGTAACCCGACATTTTGGCCATCGATATGTGTTGGGTTACGGCTCCACCTAACCCGACCTACCTGGCTAGGGCATTGCCTCCTGTTTATTACCAATTGGCGATTGTTCCGAAAAATCTTGCAATTTATGCCGGAA
>SLIO01000157.1 GCA_007135635.1 Methylomicrobium sp.
CAGATAGTCCGCTTCGCTCAAGCGGTGTTCGGCATAGCTGACGCGCATGATACTCACCCTCCGATGTTCCCTATCAAGCCAACACCGACAACAGCCAGCGTACGTCGGTCAGGCATTGTTCGATCAATGCATCCGGAACTGACGGCGCTTGGCTCAACGAAAACACTCGGGCAAATACGGCAGCTTGTTCTTGCGTAACGCGCTGTTGAGGTAATAATTCGCCGTACAACCAAACGGTCGCCTGATCGGCCGGCGGCGTTTGGCTTTTGCCGCCGATTGCCGAAACCTTGGCCAACAAAGCCGCAGTCAACAAGTCCATCACGCCGGCATTCGCGTGCTGAGCCCACAGTAATTCAGCCGACTTCAATTTGTCTTCGGCCGTCTGATGCAATGGATTGACCGGTTCGACTCCGGCTTCGCTCTCGCCCGGCTCGAACAGTACTTCGGTTTGCGCGACCGGCGAAGCGGCTCCAAGACGCTGTAAACCGGCCAAGGTTCGCCGGTCGATCAGCGCCACCGGAACATCGGGCTCGGACAGGTTGCGCGCGTTATCTTCGTCGGCATCGTCGACCGCATTCAAAACGACCAGCAACCCGCCGCCTGCGCCAAGTATGCGTTCGATACGGGTGCCGAAACAGTTCTGTATATTCACGATCAATTGCCGAATCGCGCTATCGGATTCGTCCTCGCTGGCGGCAGGCTCCGTGTGTTTAAGCAGTTTTTCGGGCCGATCGGCAGATTCCGTTTCGAGGCTTTCTTCCAGCTCCAGCAACGGCGGCTTATTTTCCGTGTCTGCCGAGGGCTCTGTTGCGGCCAGCTCATCGATCAATGTCTGCAGCATTTTTTTCGACACGCCGACAACATCCTCGGAAGCCTCGGGATCGATGACATTGTCGAACAGGTCGCGTTTGTTTTGTACCAGCTTCGCGACTTGCTGCTCGTAAGAATCCTCAGCCAACAACAGAAAAATCAGCACATTCTGTTTCTGACCTAGGCGATGAATCCGCGCGATGCGTTGATCCAGTATGGCCGGATTCCAAGGCATATCCAAATTAATCAACACGGTCGCCGATTGCAGATTCAAGCCTGTTCCCCCAGCATCGGTCGAAATGAACACTTGCACCGAATCGTCTTTTTCGAAGCGCTCCATCAATTCGCCGCGCTTTTCGCTCGGCACGCCGCCATGCAATCGCACGCAGCCAAGTCCCATCGCGCGGACTTTGGCTTCGACCATTTCGGTCATAATGGCCCATTGCGAGAAGATAACCGCCTTGCGGCTGCTTTCGAGGCAGATCTCTTCGAGGATGCCCACCATTTCATTGAGTTTCGGCGAACCTTCTGTTTCCTTATCGACCAGGCCGGCGGCATTGCAGGCCATGCGTGCTTGTTGCAACGCGGCCATGAAGCGGTTTTGCTCACTCGGCGTCAATGGTCGGCGTTTTGCGATTTGTGCGATATAACCTGCCGCGGACAGCGCCGACCCGTGTAGTTCGACTTGCTGGGGCGTCATCGGAATATCCAGGCGCACCTCGGTCCGATCCGGCAATTGATCGCTGACCAAGCTGCGATTGCGCCGCAACATAATCGGCGCGATACGACGCCGTAATTCAGACAAATTGCGATAACCGATCACCTTGCCTCGCTCGTCGGTGACATGGAAATCGAGCAAACAGCGCCACAGCGGTCCGAGCACACGCGCATCGATCACCTGCAACAAGCTGTAAAGGTCTTCCAGGCGGTTTTCCAGCGGCGTGCCGCTCAATACAAACACATAACGCGACGGAATCAATTTCACCGAAGAAGCGATTTTAGTGCGCCAGTTTTTGATGCGCTGCGCTTCGTCGAGAATCACCAGATCAGGCTTCAGCGTTTCGGTGATGATGCTAAGATCGCGCAAGATCAATTCGTAATTGACGATGAAAAACAAGGCATCGGCGCGGTAATGCACCGAACGGTTTTCGGCGGGACCTTGCACGATGCGCGCGCCATGCGACGTGAATTTTTCGATTTCGCGTGCCCATTGCGATTTCAACGACGCAGGGCACACGATCAGGACGCGCCGAATGCCGAGATTATCGGCCATCCAGGATGCTGCAGTTATAGCCTGTAAGGTCTTACCCAGCCCCATGTCGTCGGCAAGCAGCGCCCGACCACGCGAAGCCAAAAACGCCACGCCTTCGGTTTGATACGGAAATAAGCGCGCCTTGATGCCGGGAAGTACGCCGTTCTCGCGCAGAATTTCCTGAGAAATTTTCCGTCCCCGCTCGGCTTGTACGGAATCTTCTGCGCATTGCCTGACATAACGCACCACATCGTCACCCAATTGCAAATCCTCGCGCCCGAAGACTTGTTCCGACAATCTGAAAAAATCTTCCGGCACGCGCCCTTTGAAACTGCCGTCGGCATTGAAGTAATGCGCGAGCAATTCGGCGAGATCCGTTTCGATATGCGGACTGCGATGCAAGCGCAGCACAGGATGGGTCGCCGACTCCCAAGCCAGGTAAACGAACGATACCGGACAGCCAGCCTGTTTCAGTTTTTTATAGTCGGGCTGCTTGCTTGCATAATGCAATACCGCTTCGATATGCTTGCAAGTGCCGAGACGATTGCTGGCCAAATCGGGACAGGTGCAATAATTCATGCGCTGATCGAGCGAGCGAATCTGCACCTGATAGGTTTGCTGCCAATGCGTCGCCGATAGGATCGACGAAGCCTTCCAAATACCGAAACCGAGATTGCCGCTGACCAGTTTGACTCGAACTTCGTTTCGGCCTTTTTTTACGCGTTCGGCAATCGCCTCCTCGACCGCACTGCCGAGCAGGGTTTCTTCATCGTCTCCGAACTGATCGGCGAAAGCGTACAAGACCGCCACGGCATGCTTGCAAACGAGCTGATGATCGCCGCACCGACAATCGACCTTAAGTTGCATATCCTCGCCTTCGGACAATTCCAAATAATACGGCAAATCGGCATCCTCATCTTCGACCTGTGCCGACAAGATGCCGTCTTGAAGATCGAGATCGAACACACGGTTCTCGGAAAAATAAGCCAGACCTTGTTTGACGCGATCGTCGGCCGCCACGGCATGCAGCCGTTCGGTATCGAAAAGAAAAAAGTCGTTGTCCATAGCCGTTGCCGTTAAGAAAGCAGAAGTTGGATTATTCTAACGTACTTTAATGGCTTATCGCTTCGCGTATTTTTCAAACGAACATCAATTTTTGTCATAGCAAATATTTAAGGTAATCATTAGCGGTAATGGACATAATGCAAGACTCCGCCCTTTGGTTTCATACGGAATTGTTTCGTACTAAAGACACTGACGTAAAGGAATCGTCAAGGCGGAGCAAGTGATGATAGAGTCCGGGCTTCAAAATGACTTGAATTCGCCACTCGGCTTTAGTAGCACTATCGGAATGACATTATTTCGGCAATGAAAAAGCCCCGCAGTGCGGGGATAAGTTTAACCCAGCCTTTACATTAGGATTTTGATTCTCAAGGCCGCTTTTAAAAAACTTGAAGCGCTATTTCTTGAAAATTTATAGCAGACGTATATTAACCACAAAAACTGTGGATAACTTTGTGCATATCTTGAAGACTGATGCGATAAAGCCGCATTTTTATTACGACTTTGTTAAATCGACTAATTTTTATACAAAATGCGTTCAAATTTTGATATCAATGACTTACATGAGTAATTGATTATTTTTTGAGACTCAATAGCCGCCTTACCGGCCAATTAAAGTCATAAGCAAGCAATGTGCATAAAAGCCCATGCCAACGCCTTCCGCCTAAGCTTATTGAAGACTGGAACACTTCAAAAAAAAACGAATACTGCACCAGACTCGAGGTACTAAGGAACGAGCATGAAATAACTTCGACAACTGTTGGAAGGGGGTTTGGTGGCTCGATTGACAGGTGTCGGCGGCAGGTAAAGCCGCCGTCAAGCCTTGTATGATTAATTTAAATGAAATTTAGCCAGGAAATACTTTAAGCTTTACCGAGTTCATTGGGAGGCCGCTCAAGCCTGAGGACTACATGGAAGTATTCACGGCGTCCTGTCAAGCGAGTCACCGAATCGCCGCAAAGCCTACTACTTGTAGCAGTTATTTTGTGCATATTCCTAAGCGAAAACAAAGGCTATGTTTGCGTTAATAGTTGATATCCATTTGAACTCAAAGTCAGCAGAAACCAAAGGATATAGCTCTTAATAACTTGGTTTTTTCAATATTGAGCGGATTGTTGAAAGAAGGGTACG
>SLIO01000186.1 GCA_007135635.1 Methylomicrobium sp.
GAACGAGGCATTTTTTTTTTTTTTTTAATTAGCCGACAAAAAGCACGAAATTTTCGACGAGGATTTACAGGCGCTGATTTCCGAAGTCAGCATCAACGCCGAAGATGAATACATCAAATTGATTGCGTTGAGCGTTTGCTCAGAAACCGGAGAAGTGCCGACTGCGCGGGTTACTTTACGCATCGATAATCAAGAATTGATCGGCAGCTCCTCCGGGAGCGGCGCGGTCGATGCCAGTCTGAAAGCGATTGAAAGCCTGGTCAACACGCACGCTATTCTGGAATTGTATTCGGTCAACAATATTACCAATGGCACCGATTCGCAAGGCGAAGTCACGATTCGCCTTGATAAGGCAGGGCGCATCGTTAACGGCTTGGGCGCCGATACCGATATCGTCATCGCTTCAGCGAAAGCCTATATCAATGCGGTCAATAAATTGCATGCGCCTAATCAGCGCCGGCATCCGCAAAAAGGCGATGTTTAAGCTTCCTTTTCCTAACCGCTCGCGCACTTTCACAGTGCGTTGAGCCCACTCCTAACGATGCTGGATACTGAGACTCGACTTCATTACCTTAAAGCGATCGGGATCGATGTTTGGGTTTCTCGCCAAGCGCCGGTTGGCGATCAAATAAAACCCGAGGCCAATGATTTAGCTTCGCCTCAAACGACCGTATCTTCCCCGCTTGGTGACCTTCAAAAGACAGTAGCACCGGTCCTACCTCTAGATCCTCTTGTTCTTGAAGCTGAAGAGCAGCCGATACAATCCGATTTCAAACAAACTTGGGTAGACTTACAAAACGAAGTAGCGAAATGCCGACAATGCGCATTATGCGAAAGCCGCACGCAAACCGTGTTCGGCAGCGGTTCGGCAAGTTCGGGGTGGATGATCATCGGCGAAGCGCCGGGCGAAAGCGAGGACCGTCAAGGTGAACCGTTCGTCGGCAGGGCAGGCCAACTGCTAACCGAAATGCTTAGAGCCATTGGTTTACAGCGCGATGACGTTTTCATCACCAATATCCTAAAATGCAGGCCGCCGAATAACCGTGATCCTTTAACGGTCGAAGTCGAAGCGTGTAGCGTCTATTTACATCGACAAATTGCTTGGCTCAAACCGAAAATTATTCTAGCGGTCGGGCGGATTTCTGCACAAAATTTGTTAAAAACCGACAAGACCATCAGTCAGCTCAGAGGTACGGTACATTCATTGGACGGCATTCCCCTGGTTGTGGTATATCATCCGGCTTATCTGCTGAGGTCTCCGCTAGAAAAGCGTAAAGCCTGGCAGGATCTACAATTGGCCATAGCTAAATTTGACGAAATTAAAGGTTGAGCATGCGGGAGTTATTACAACGATTTAAAGATATTGTCGTCTACGATGCCGATCGTGAGTTTTATGCAAAAATCTTTCCAGACTCGGTCACTAGAGAAGACTTGCTAAGGATGCGGCGCATGACCGGCAAGGATTTGAGTGCTGTCTTGACAATAGAAAATACCAACTATGATTTTCCGTGGAGCGAAGGCGTTTTCAAAGACTGCTTCAAAGCCGGCTACAGTTGTTGGGTTTGTGAAGATATCGATAGAGTTTTGGGTTACAGTATTGTTTCGATCGCGGTTGGCGAAGCGCATATTTTGAATATTTCGGTCGCGCCGGAAGACCAAGGACAAGGTATCGGCCGAAAAATGCTGACACACCTGATCGACGTAGCAAGATGGTATAAAACCGAAACCGTCTTTTTGGAAGTACGCCCTTCCAATATGGGCGCCATTGCCTTATACCAAAAAATGGGCTTTAATGAAATCGGTATCCGTAAGGATTATTACCCCGCGCAAGAAGGGCGGGAAGACGCACTGATGCTGGCTTTGCAGTTGTTTTATTAAACGTATTTCATGATCGTTTCTAAACAATAATCGTCGATTCCCATGTGTTCGCTGATTGTATAACCGAGTTGTGCTTTGTGAGGGGCTGCGATGGTCATTGAACGAAATCGATATAGCCGTTTAGTGGCTTTTGTATATGCCCAGGTATTGATAATAGTGCTATCGGCTTGCCAAACCGGGCAATCTGGAGCCGGTATTCATGGTCAATTCGATGATCCGTGTGCGTTAATGGCAGCTAGGGATTGCTTGCGTAGTTTGATGCGTTCGATGAGCCATGAGGTTTACGATCAAAAACTCAATGCCTTAGAGGTCGAAGACGAGCGGCGGCGGCAAGCTTTGCAAATGGCTGACAGAATCAAAAGCGTGAGCCACTACATACAAGACTTGCCCGGCAAAGACAATTATCTTGAGCTCAATGATGACGAAAAAGCGGTTTTTTCAATGTTGGCCGCCCGATTAGGCGAGCAAGCCGAGGACATTCGGCGTTTGGCGAAAGCGTACCGTATTAGAGCATTGAATGCCTCGCTCGATCGAGTCGCAGAGACTTGCAATGAATGCCACAGCCGTTTTCAAGTTCATTGAGTGAAGGAAATCTAGATGCGGCATGGAGTTTTACGGGCCAAGCGTTCGAGATCTTTAGCAAATGCCTGGTTTTTCGGTGTGCTGACGATGCATGCATTAACTTCAGCTGGAGCGGAAGAGCTCGACCCGCAAGAGGAAATTCGCCAATTGCGGCAGCAAGCCAGTGAAATCATGAAACGCCTGGAATATTTGGAAGCCAAGCTGGAAGCTCGGCAACAAACTCCTATCTCAATTGAAAACCCCGTCGAATCAGACGATTCAATGTCAATCGAAAGTGCAACGGAAACCTTGGCGACTGGTGTCGTCGATGTTGCCGGAGAAAAAACGACGCAGGAGGGCGATGGCCTGTTGGAGCTGAAAGCTTTGGACACGGTGTTGACGGTTGGCGGACGCTTGACATTGGATGCTTTCCAAATGTGGCCCGATACTCCATTGCGTAGAACTTACGAGGCGCCGCTCGACCGTTCCGGAAAAAACGGTCAATTTAATAGTCATGTCCGCGAGACCCGGCTTTGGATTAAAAGTCGGACTCCGACGCGGCTCGGCATGCTCCGGGCCTTGGTTGAAACTGACTTCGCCGGAACGCCGGGAAACGAGATTCTGACTAATTCGCATCAGATTCGTTTGCGCCATGCCTATTTTCAACTGGACGGCTTGACGGTCGGACAGACTTGGTCCGCGTTTCAATTGAACGAGACTGCGGACGTCATCGTCGACCCGACCATCATGGGTTTCATTCGTCAGCCTCAGATTCGTTGGAGCTGGGATGGCGATTGGCTTTCCTATGATGTTTCGGTGGAAAACCCCGAAACCACGCTAACCGACCCTTGGGACAGGCAGGTGCTGCCTTCCGACGATCGCTGGCCGGATTTGGTCGGGCGTATCCGGCATCAAGCCGACTGGGGTTCGGCGACGATGGCGGTAATGATGCGCGATATCCGGCAGGATAAAACGACCTTGAGCAATGGCTTGCAGCTCGACAATACCGATTCTAAACTGAGTTGGTCGACCAGCGGTTCGGCGCTGATCAAAACCTGGAATAAGGACGATATCCGCTTGGGTTACGTTTACGGAAACGGCTTGGGTCGTTATGTGGCCGCCAATACCTTCAACGATGCGACCATTAATGCACAGGGCGAGATTGACCTGCAGACGAGTTGGGGCGCTTATGCGGCTTACCGGCATTGGTGGAGTCCAGAATGGCGGTCTACCGTGCTGTATTCGATGGCAGCGACCGATAATAATCCGGGAACGACCGGTACCGCTAATAAGCGGGTCGGGTCATGGCAAGCCAATTTGTTTTGGATGCCGATCGAAGACGCCCTGTTCGGATTGGAGTACATGCGCTACCGCCGAGATCTCGAAAACGGCAGTCAAGGCGGTTTCGACATGATTTATTTCAGGGCTTTGTATAACTTCTAACGAGACTTTACGGCTCGCCGGCCCGGTTGCTTGCGTTGTTTATTTCCGAAGCCGGTATGCTTGGTTGTAAATCGCTGCGTCTTAACGGTTGCGGTGTCGACAGTGCCTTTCGGCTGGAACACAGGTATCGAATGCTTTTTACCGTGTCTCGTTACCAAGTTCTTCTTGGGAATGCTTACCTTTAAGCTCTGCTTATCGTTCGCCAAGCGGAGCTTGGGTAGACACTCCCAAACAAGAAGTTTGGGAGTGAGAAACGCTAGGTGAGGGACTGGCATAGAGCCTACATGGACGTATTCACCCAACACCTAAATTCCATTGCGCATTGCCCATAGGCTATGCTTAACCATCTGGGATAATTTAGGTGCTC
>SLIO01000258.1 GCA_007135635.1 Methylomicrobium sp.
CTTTACACCCGTCTTGGATGGCAAGGTACGAAATGCCGATATTGGACTGCTTTATGATCCAAGTAGGCCTGCTGAATCGGATCTGTGCAAGCGCTGGCAGGCGAACCTCAGGACTTCCGCGCCCGATCTTCGTGTTCGTCGCAATTACCCTTATGCGGGTAAAGACGACGGCTTGACTGCTTGGTTTCGGCGTCTGCTGTTACCCTCCACCTATGTTGGTATTGAGCTGGAGATTAACCAGAAACACATTATCAGAGCAGGTCGACATTGGACTGCACTACGCAAAGTGATCATTGAATCACTGACTAGAACCCTTGAGAGCAGTTGTTCAGGTAGTTCAAGGTAAAAAATGATCTAACTCGGCAACCTAACCCCCATGCCGCTCTGGCGTCATCAGGAATAACACCATGAAAATTCGCATAGGCTACGAACTGATTTACAATTGCCCGCAACCAACGCCCATGATCCTGATCTTGAGTGTGCACTTTACGCGCGCCTCAGATCTCATCATACCGGACTACCTGATCACCGAACCAACCATCCCCATCACTGCCTATCGCGACAATTTCGGTAACTGGTGTAACCGTATTGTCGCGCCTCAGGGTAGGCTCAGGTTATTCGCAGATGCATTGGTGAGAGATACCGGTCAGCCGGATAGGGCTATCTCACAGGCAAAACAAACGCCAGTGCAAGAGTTACCAGACGAAACCTTGTTGTTCCTGTTGGGGAGTCGATATTGCGAGACTGATCGTCTGTCAGAGATAGCTTGGCAATTGTTCGATAAATCACCCAGCGGATGGGCGCGCGTTCAGGCAATCTGCGACTTCGTTAACCAGCATATTACCTTTGGTTACAAACACGCGCGATGTACCAAAACTGCCTGGGAGGCATTTCAGGAAAGATCAGGCGTTTGCCGGGACTATGCGCACCTTGCCATAGCCTTTTGCCGCTGTATGAATATTCCTGCTCGTTACTGTAGCGGCTACCTGGGTGATATTGGTATGCCGCCACCCTATGGTGTGATGGATTTTGCCGGTTGGTTCGAGGCCTACCTGGACGGCCATTGGTATACTTTCGACGCCCGCAACAATACCCCACGCATAGGACGCGTGCTGATCGCTCGGGGTCGTGACGCCGCTGATGTCGCTATTGCTTGTACTTTCGGTCCCAATACTCTGGAGAGCTTTAAGGTTAGAACCGAGCAGGTGAATGAGATAGGGATAGGATGACCATAAAATTTTACCTGATTAGCAAGATGCTTCAGCTTGCAGAAAAAGAATGAAAAGAATGGGGTCAGGTCTTTGATTTATGACCTATAATCATTTCGCTCAGGTTGAATAATGCATTCCAAACTAATCGCCTATTTCCTTCAGGCCAGAACCTTTAGAACCGGACGGGGTATGCAACCCAGTCCGTAATGTTTTTCAATATTTAAATGTATGTCTCAGCAGTTAGGCTGCCAAGCGAAAATCCCGGTCCGGGATGAAACAGCCTTTTTCGGTTATCCGTATTTGACCTGTGGTTTGCCTTCCGATGAATCGCATGTCCCTATCGAAAACGCTGTTTCGCCGGCTTCCGTCAAAATTCGCAGTGTAGCCGCTTCATCTTCTTCGGCGACACACACGATCATGCCGATGCCGCAATTGAAAGTGGTTAGCATGTCGGCATCGGAAACCTTGCCTTGTTGCTGTAGCCAATCGAAAACTTCCGGGCGTTTCCACGATCCTAATTTGATGTGTGCGGCTGTGTCTTCCGGTAGTACGCGCGGCAGGTTTTCGGTGATGCCGCCGCCGGTGATGTGTGCCAGCGCATGAACCGGCACCGATTCAAGCAGTTTCAACAGCGGTTTGACGTAGATGCGGGTCGGTTCCAAAAGTGCTTCGCCTAGCGTTTTGCCTTGGAAGGGCTCCGATAGCGGCGTGTTGCTGTGCTGCAGAATTTTTCGGATTAGCGAATAGCCGTTTGAATGCGGCCCGCTTGATGCGATGCCGATCAGCTTGTCTCCGGCTTTGACCTTGCTGCCGTCGATAATGTTGCTTTTTTCGACGATGCCGACACAAAATCCGGCTAAATCGTATTCGCCGTCCGCGTACATACCTGGCATTTCGGCCGTTTCGCCGCCGACCAACGCGGCTCCGGCCAATTCGCAGCCTTTACCTATACCTTCGACGACTGCGGCTGCCGTGTCGACATCGAGTTTCCCGGTGGCGAAATAATCGAGAAAGAATAAAGGTTCCGCGCCTTGAACAATGATATCGTTGACGCACATCGCGACTAAGTCGATGCCGACCGTGTTATGAATGCCGAGATCGATCGCCAGTTTGAGCTTAGTGCCCACTCCATCGGTCCCGGAAACCAGTATCGGTTGTCGGTAGCGGTCGAGAGGGAGTTCGAACATCGATCCGAAACCGCCGAGTCCGGCTAACACGCCGGGTGTGCGGGTTCTGGCGGCGATCGGTTTGATCCGTTCGACTAGTGCATTGCCGGCTTCGATATCCACGCCGGCACTCTTATAATTCAAGCCGTCTTGATTTTGTGCGCTCAATGTGATGTTCTCTTAAAGTAAAAATTTTATTGACCGATATTGTACAAGACATCATCGGATTTGTGTGAGGGATATGAAGTCACTATTTAGGGTTCTTGTGTTTATCGTTTATTTGTGCGGTTCGTTTGGTTGGACCGCCGAAGTCAAAGGCTTGTTCGAAACGGAGGTCATTGCGAAAAGTCAGCGTCCGGAAGATCTTGAGGCCGCGATCAAGGAGGCGATGACCATTGTCTTGCAACGGGTATTATCCGGCAGTGATGTTCTCGATGACCCCGTTGCCAAGACGGCTTTGGCCCAGGCGCGTTTTTACGTCAAGCAGCACCAATATTCTTTGGTTGAGAAAGCGAGCGATGCATCCGGTCAGGCACGAGTCATGAGGGTTTTGTTTGACGAGACGCGACTATTGAATTGGCTCAGTACCGGGCGATTGGGGATTTGGAGCGAGATAAGGCCGGAAACACTGCTTTGGCTGGTTGTGGAAGAAAACGAAAAGCGGCGCTTTTTTAAGCCGGAGTTAATGCCGTCAATGGAGATCGCCATTAACAAAGCCTCGAAACAGCAGGGATTGCCGCTGATTTTTCCTTTGCTTGATCTTGAAGAGCGCGCCCAAATTGCCGTGCATGATGTTCTTAGTGCTTACCCTGAACAACTATTAGATATTTCCGGACGCTACGATGTCGTATCGATATTAGCGGGCAGAGTGGCGCGACAAGCCGATTGTTGGCAGGCGGATTGGGCTTTTTATTTCGACGGTGGTGTGCAGCAGTGGTCAAAGTCTTGCGGTACTTTACACGAAGCGTTGTTGAGCGGTATGCGGGGTGTTTATACACGCTTGTCTCATTATTATGGTGTCAAGCCCGATATACTTGAGCGCGGCATGATGATGCTCAATATCGCAGGGATTAGCGGTATGAATGATATGACACGAGTTACGCGTTATATTGAATCGCTGCCGATGGTCAAATCGTTGGCTTGGCTCAATGTTAAAGGCGGCTTTAATCGCTATAGAATCAATTATGAAGGTGATTTTCGCGTATTTCAGCATGCGCTTAGTTCCGGTGGTGTCTTAGAATCGATGGGATCAGTCGGATTGGGATCTGATGAATTAAGTTCCGACGAATTGAGTTTTAGACTGCTTCCCATGCATTAAAGTCGTGATATATTCTTAAGTGTTGAATTCAACTTTAAAACTATTTAAGGTTAAGACAAGGATGGAGCTTTTGGATTCGCCAATTAAAATAACTATAAAAGTGAGAAGGTTATGACGACAAAGAAATTATTGAAAGTGACTATTTTTACGATTGCAGCATCATTGAACAATATGGCTTCCGCCTATGAAGATGACAAGGACAAGGCTCAATGCAAGACGCCTAAGTTTAGGGATTTTAATTTGCCGGTTTATAGTGCGGAAAACAAAACCGAGGTCGCGCCCGAATCCGAGTTGGTGTTTACGATTTCCAATTGGATAGCACCGCATTCAATTAGAGTGACGGCAAAAGATATTCCGCTGGAGTTCGTGGTCGAAAATAAAAACAGTTTTTTTAGAGTCAGTGCAAAATTACCGGCTTCTTTGAACGGAAAATTCGCCCGAATCAACGCGAGAGCCGATGCCGTTCTTGGTTGTAAAGGTATGGACGGGTGGTTGATTAAGATTGCCGATAGCCCTCAAATTTTGGCCTCCGAGCCCGAAGTCGACGA
>SLIO01000482.1 GCA_007135635.1 Methylomicrobium sp.
ATTAAGTTCCGTCATTCCGCCATGGACTGGCGGAATCCAGTGCCATGGATGGCAAGCTTTTGAGACACTTAGAGTCTGAATGCAACAAATACTTATCTCTGTGATGGCTAAACTTAGTAACTGTCTAAAAACTATCTCCCGAACTTATCGGGTCCGTTACGCTAAACTTCGGAAAAAAATGATGAATCTTAGCGAATTCGAACTCGATACCGTTTGTTGTTACTTAGCGCACCTTGCTCTCCCTCACCTAACGCTAGGTGAGGGACGATCTGGGGATCGCTCCCACAGAGCTCCCGACGCTTTGTGGGTGCGACGCCTTCGTCGCGATTTCGAGGCCGAGAGCGTCAAACGACAATAATTGATGGTAGTGAACTCCTGCATCCATGCAGTCGTCTTTTTCAAAGAGGGTGACTGAATACTTACGACCGGAACGAGATACTTCTCTTAACGACCTAGCGTGAAATCGTCAAAAACCAAAGAAGGCAGCGTATCGATAAAAATCGATTCTTTCAATAATTCGGTCAATGCTACATTCAAAATGACTTCTTCATAAAGCCAATAAAACCAATCATTTCGATGAACGCGATAACGCCAATTGTATCGGCATTGCAGCCAGTCGCCGTCCGCCAGTTTTCCGAGCCGCTGCAGCGGACGATTTTGATTCGGCGTACCCAAATAAACCGCACTGCCATCACTCGGATTCAACAATAAGCGGTCGCAAATCAAAGACTGATCATCAAAGCGCGAACAATCGATTTTTCGGTATTCATCCCCGCCATGAAGGTCCAATAAAAAACGCTCCCGTCCCATATCGACGATTTTCGGCGACACAACCGGATATCGGTCCGGCATAGCGGCCCGTTCTTGAAAATCGGTTTCGCTTTGCCGGCTCTTATCCCACTGCTTGATGACGGCCTGTACAATATACGAAGGCTTCATTCCCCGGTTTCTTCACGACCTAATTCGCAGCCTTCACTGTAAAAATATAATGATGGGATGAACGGCAGAATATCAATCGTTAACGATGTTTTTTGTTGAAAAGCGTCGATCGCGCTCTCAATCGTATCCGCGAATTGCAATTCGAATTCGTTGAGCATGTTTTGCTGACTGGTCGGACTGTCGGGAAACACCGAATCGCCGCCAAGATAGATGCCTTTGATTGTTTCTTGTAAGGCCATCGCTGAGATCGTTTCGATTTCCCGCTCGAAATCGCCGAAAACCTGCGCGCCTTCTGTTATTTTGATGCGGTCCACATCGTCGGTATCGGCATAAAGCAAAAACAGCCCATCCACGCCTTCCCGCTCGTTTTTACAAACACCGCCTTCCATAACCCTAACTAAACGCAGCGTCCGGCCCTCTTTGACGTGTGTCGGCGATGGCACATCTTCGGATGCATCCATTGGGTCGACTTGATACACCAAAAAATCATTCAATTCCTCATCGACCACTTCTCGTATCGGCTCGACCGTACATGCCGCCAAACTAGCAGACACGATCACCATGACAGCAAGTACTTTAGGGTTCATCAATCACTCCGAATTAATATCAGCATATGGCTCAGTCTATTTCATGCATCGCCGCTAACGCCGACTCGTAGTCAGGTTCGTCGGCCAATTCCGGCACCAACTCGGTATAGACGACCCGATCTTGCTCGTCGATGATCACAATCGCTCTTGCGGTCAGACCGTTCAACACACTATCGACCAACTCCACGCCGTAATCGTGCGCGAAACTGGAACGAAACGTGGATAAGGGCACAATATCCCTAGCGCCTTCAACCTGACAAAAACGCGCCTGAGCAAAGGGCAGATCGGCCGAAATAACCAAAACCACGCCATTTTCCAAGCTAGCCGCTTTTTGATTGAACTTACGCGCAGACGCGGCACAAGTCGGCGTATCAAGGCTGGGCACGATATTCAGGCATTTCTTCTTGCCCGAAAAAGTAGCCAAGTTCACTTCCGCGAGTTTACCGTTGACCAGCGAAAAATCCGGCGCTTTGGATCCGATCGCCGGAAGCTCGCCGCAAGTGTTAACCGGTTTACCTTGAAATTTAATCGTAGCCATTTTTTAAGTCCTGATTTTAAAATTTATACAACTTACCGGGCATGATAAGCGGGACTAAACTCATGCACTGCGTCGACCATCGCTTTGACATGCTCTGGATTGATATCCGGCAAAATACCGTGCCCAAGATTGAACACATGTCCGGAACCACAGCCATAACGCTCCAGTACGTTTTCCACTTTCGCGCGAATGACATCCGGGTTGGCATACAAGGTTACGGGATCCATATTACCCTGCAAAGCAACCTTGTCGCCGACGCGCGCTCTGGCTAACCCGATATCGGTTTGCCAATCCAGCCCTAAGGCATCGTAACCGGTATCGGCCATCGCTTCGAGCCAAAGCCCTCCGCCTTTCGTGAATAAAATCGTCGGAACCCGCCGGCCATCGGCTTCGGTTTGCAATTGCTCGCGCACCAACTTGGCATAGTGTAACGAGAATTCCAGATAATCCTCGGAAGTCAACATCCCTCCCCAAGTATCAAATAACATCACCGCCTGAGCGCCCGCCGCGATTTGCGCGTTTAAATACAAGGCCACCGATTTTGCCAATTTATCCAGCATGCGATGTACAACACTGGGCTGCTCATACATCATCGCCTTGATCTTCTGAAAGCTTTTGCTGCTGCCGCCCTCAACCATGTAAGTGGCCAATGTCCAGGGACTGCCGGAAAAACCGATCAACGGCACACGTCCTTGTAGCGATTTTCTTATCAAGCGAACCGCATCGATCACATAACGTAACTCCTGCTCCGGATCCGGAATCGGCAATTTATCGACATCGGCAGCTGAGCGAATCGGATTACTGAACCTAGGACCTTCGCCTTCGGCAAAACTTAGGCCCAAACCCATTGCATCAGGTATCGTCAAAATATCGGAAAACAAAATAGCCGCGTCGAATGCGTAACGATCCAGAGGCTGCAGCGTGACTTCGCAAGCCAATTCCGGATTAGTGCATAAATTCATGAAACTGCCGGCTTGCTCCCTGACTTTACGATACTCCGGCAAATAGCGGCCTGCCTGACGCATCATCCAGACTGGCGTTCTGTCGACCGGTTGTTTTAATATGGCTCTGAGGAAAGTATCGTTTTGTAATATCGTCATTATGTTTAATTATCTTGTTTAAGGAATAAGCGCGAATCGACTTGAAATACTTTCGGCCCTATCCTGAGTTTTACTGGCCCCCATGCCCCTGCATTACAGCCATTTAACGGAAAGAGTCACTTTAACTCCTTCCCGAGACCTACTCGACCGATTCAACTTGGCTCAACTATAGTCGCTGTAAGCGAAGGAACATTAGCTTCTTTGGTATCGCGAAGCTAGAGCTTCACATATCGGTTTCCCAAGCAGGGGCTTGGGAAACAGCAGAATACTTATTTTTCGGGTTCCCATGGTCCTCCGTGGGAACCCGTACCTTGGCTACCGAGGCAAGACCGGTATGCCTTCCCTCGCTGGAGCGGTCAAAACGAGGAGGGTCACTGTTGTTCAAGTTATCTCATGCGCGTTACTTAGTTTGCATTTTTGGTATCGTTTTGTAAAACAGCGAAACGCCTGACCCATGCCCCTTTGAATTCTGATGGCAATTTTCCGGCAGCCCGTTCGGCTTCGGCATGACTATTAAACGAACCGTACAGCAAAATAAATTTATCCTTACCGCCGATGCGAGTCTCAAGATACTTTAAATCTTGGCTAAGGCTCCGGTATTTGTTCAACACATTCAAAATCGACTGCCGGCTTGATAATACCATTAACTGTAGCGTGAAATGATCGGGTGATTGCTTGAACAACCACGATCGATCATCTTGAGGCCGATCACGGTCAACAATTGCAGGCGGCTCCGGCTCAATGGGTTTTTCAGCCACTGCCGACACTAAAGACTCGGCTTTAACATTGTCCTGTTCGGCAGTTGTACTCTCACCTTTGTTGTTTTCGGCAGATTCAGGAACAAACCCGGGATTATATATCACTTTATCTTTAGCAGCTTTATCGATTTCTCGATCTTGGACAACAGCTTGCGGTACAGCAACGACGCCGTTCATCTTAGGCTTTTGTTTCGTGACCTCAGTAACAACGCTGTCATTGACGGTCTGTTCGTCAACAAGTTTTTCAACCGGCAACGGAACCGGCAAGGCCTGTCGCTGCAAATCCGGTAAAGACTCGTTTACATCATGACCCGATTCCG
>SLIO01000317.1 GCA_007135635.1 Methylomicrobium sp.
ATTTCGACAACGGTCATCGACTCGCCGACATCAAAAAACGACAAGGTCTGTTCGGGATGACGGTAAGCATCACGGGCTTTGTTTTCGGCCGAACGATGCGCCCCGTCGATCGCTTGCCTCATCGCCGACGTTTCGGCGGTCGCCGAAGTCGTGCACAAAACCAAGCTGAGTAATACAATCATTTTATTCATTACACCATTCCCATCTAAATCAACGCCTCAGGCTTTTCGGCCCGCAAAACCACTATAATCGAAGCCCATTCGTTTACCATTTTCTGCTCACTGCTCACTGCTCACTGCTCACTGAAATTATCCGCCACTGCCAAAACTGCACGAGACTCCAGGCCGCAAGCATCAAAAAGGCAACCAACGTCCAGCCGGGCATGCTAATGCCTAATAAGCTCCAATCGATTTCGGCACATTCACCTGTGCCGCTGAGCATCATTTTGATCGTTTCGGTCAACGGAAAGTTTTCGAAGACATACTCCAAACCAGGCCCGCATTCAGGCACTTGGTCTGGCGGCAAATTTTGTATCCAAATATGACGCATCGAAATCGACGCGCCAGCCAACGCAGCAATAGCACCTACGATTGCATAGACTTTTCTGCCGAATCCGGCCGGGTTATGTATCGCCGCGAATAAGAACACAACGCCGGTCACCGCTATCGCAATCCGTTGCGAAATACACAAGGGACAAGGTTCGAGCCCATCGACGAATTGAAAATACGCGCCCATTGCCAATAAAAACGCACAGCCGGCGGCGCCGAGAAAAAACCAGATGCGCGGCCTCGTTGCGATTTGCAGGAATAAGTCATGAATCATAGTCTTGATGCCTTGTTCGTTGTTACTAATTTTATTGAGGAAATGGATTATACCGATGGAACCGATGATCGTGGAATCGGAATAATTTTTTAATCTCGCGCAGGGACGCAGAGAGTTGAAGCTTATTTCTTGTTTCTACGCTTCCGTTGCCGAAAGCCACCAATGAAAATGTAATTATTCAGATACCTGTATTTTCAACCCGTTGGTAACTTGGTCTCCCCTTTTGAAAAAGAGAGGGACTGCATAATTGTATGGGAACCTAAACACCGTTGGTTAAAGTGTTTTCTCAGCACCTCTGCGCGAGATAATTTTCACGCTCTAAATTAATTTTAGCGACATCCTTAGCTTGATGCGTATGGGTGCGCGCCCCTCTAAGTCTATTCAGCATAGATTCCCACCGAGTAACGCGAAAATCTTCTCATTCTCTGAGGAATTCAATTAACGAACCATTCACGATTTTTTGAATTTAACCACTTTATTTAGCGGGCTCAAGTTAATTTCATCGACCACGATGTTAGCGTTCGAATGCAGAATATACAGTACCGCATCGGCGACATCCTCGGGCTCGATAGCTTGCCCGGCCTCGCCGCCGGGCTCGAAAGACAACGTCTCGAAAAACGGGGTATTGACCATACCCGGATTGATCAACGCAATCCTAACGCGGCTTTTCGAACATTCCTCGCGTAGTGCTTGCGTGAATCCACGTACCGCGAATTTACTCGCACAGTACACCGCACCTTTGCGACTGCCCTTGAGCGCGGCTTCCGAGCCGATAAAAATCAAATCGCCCCGCGCTTGTTTTTTCAATCCCGGCAATAGTGCGCGCGTCAAAAACGCCTGCCCGGTAAAATTGACCGTCATCAATGCTTCGATCGCGGCAAACGAAAACTCTTCCAACGAACCGAAGCGACCCGCACCGGCACAAAAGACCGCGGCATCGATTTCAGGATAGTCCTTGCTCAACTGGGTCGCTTGTTCTGCCAGCCCCGTCAAATGATTCAAATCCATTTGCACCGCTGTAAAATTCGGCAGCGGCGTTTGAAATCGTTCGGCATCACGCGATACGCCAAGCACACGATGGCCTTCGCTCAATAATTTTCTAGCCACCGCTCGTCCGATTCCGGAACTGGCACCGGTCACTAGAATCGTTCTTTTTACAAACGACATGGAAAAAATTTATCCTCGGATATGTAGGTCAATAACTGCTCGCTACAAAAGTCCGTCATCTCCTGTTCTAAATCCTGACGATAAGACACCATACCCTGCTGATTAACCAAGGGTCCCGCAAAAAGTTTTTCTTCCGGATACAGTTTATGCATTTTTTTGTAATTGCTCTCCGGCAATCGAAAAACGCCCAGACTCACCGAATGTATGCTTTCCGGATTGATCCGTTCGAAAACCTGTTCGAACAATTGCTGGTAATGCTTGCGGAAATCGGCTGTATAGATCAATGGATCGAAACGCAAGCCCAGCGGCCAGCCCTGCGTTTGTAGCTTGACCATCGCGTCTATGCGTTTAGCGACGGACGGCGCACCCGCCTCGACTTTGGACGCAATCGCTTCCGGCGACAAGCTGAAGGCAACGATGCAACGCGGTAAAGGATCGCGGTCTAATAGGCTTCTGACTTGGGTGCTTTTCGTTCTCAACTCTAACCAGGCATTGCCCAGTTCTGCAAAGACCGGTAGAAATGCTTCGGCAAACCCGGTAACGGGTTCCAGCGCCAAGCTATCGCAATCGTAACCTGAAAAAAAATGGAGCGGCTCATCAGGAAATTCCGTGCAAATTTGCTTGATATCTCGCTGAAAATCCTCGTAATTGACAAACAAGACATAGTGAGCCGACTGATACATCCCCTGTAAAAAACAGTAGCGGCAATCGTACAGGCAGTTGAGCATGTGCGAAAAATAATAATTTTTACCGCCGCCTATGCCATAACCGGCCGGGGCTTCCAATACAAACCGTTGATACTTCTCAGCTAGAATCAGTGCCGGCTGCTGTTTTTGCAAGCGGAAGTTTTGCGCCTTCGGATTAAATACTTCGCCGAATCGAGCGCATCTTATTGTTTGCGCTTTTGGAAACCGTGCGCATATTTGTTGGACTCGCGGGTGCTGTCGAATCGCTTCTTCGATATAAATGGTTTGTATCATTTCGGCAGTTTAACGTAAACCATGAATTCATGTCAGCGCTTCGATACAAGACCGCCTAATCTATGAAAAACATGGGCACTGTAAGACAAAACCGACAATGAACAAACTACCCAGACCTTGCGATTTCTGACACAATCCCCATATCGGGTTAAAATATCAAAACCTTTGAAAAAATACCTCAAGATCATGAAAACAAAAAAAATCGGATTTATCGGAGGCGGCAATATGGCCTCCAGTCTTATCACAGGCTTGATTGCCAGCGGCCACTCGCCTTCCCAAATATGGGCCTCGGATGTCAATCAAGATGTCCTTAAAACGCTAGCAAACAATTTAAAAATTAATATTTCCGTTGCGAATGAAGCGGTCATCGAAGAAGTCGACGTTATCGTTCTGGCGGTCAAGCCACAGGTACTCCGCGAAGTCGTGGAAAACTGCGCAGCCGTCATCCGGAAAAAGCGCCCGTTGGTCGTTTCGATCGCCGCAGGCATCACTCAAGAGAGCCTGAGCCGCTGGCTGGGCCCCGAAGTCGCCGTGGTGCGATGCATGCCCAATACACCGGCCTTGGTTTTGACCGGCGCGACCGGTTTACATGCTAACGCTAATGTCGACGACGAACAACGCGATTTGGCCGAAAATATTCTACGTTCGGTCGGTGTTGCATTGTGGGCTGATAAAGAATCGGAGCTCGACTCGGTTACAGCCCTATCGGGCAGCGGTCCGGCCTATTATTTTTTACTAATGGAAGCGATGGAGCAAGCGGCATTGTCTTTGGGCATGCCGGAACACACGGCCCGTTTGCTAATTCAGCAAACCGCACTAGGCGCTGCAAAAATCGCACTCGAATCGAATGAGTCCCCCGAACAATTGCGGAAGCGCGTCACCTCACCGGGTGGCACCACCGAACAAGCGATCAAAGCTTTCGAACAAGGCGGCTTCCGAGAATTGGTCGCCAAAGCCGTCCAAGCCGCGCATAATCGCTCGATCGAGATGTCCAAACAATTGGGAGAACAGTGATGGATTCGAACTATATGTCCAATCCGGTCGTTTTTTTGATCGACACGGTATTTTCGTTATATATACTCGCCATCATGCTGCGATTCCTACTGCAGTGGTGTGATGCCGAATACTATAATCCAATCTCGCAGTTTTTGATCAAAATCACGCACCCACCGCTTCGAATCATGCGCCGATTCATTCCGCCGGTAGGCCAAATCGATACTTCGTCGCTGGTTTTGGTCATGGCTTTGCAGATGCTGGCGGATTTTTCGATC
>SLIO01000013.1 GCA_007135635.1 Methylomicrobium sp.
CGGCGGCAGGGCAGATTTTTGCTCCTGCAAAATCTGCATTCATGCCATCCATGGCAATCAGTCGCCGCCGTCGAGCCTACACGGACGTATTTACGGCGTCCTGTCGGGCGAGTGACCGTACCCTCCCCACCCCAGACAACTTTCATTTGCCAGGGCGATGGCCAGGCCTTCATGAACGTTACTGTGATAATCCGAGTAGAATTAAGCGAAGGCCGCACATTAACTCCTTGAACCGATTAATTTAGCCTCCGCTTCCAAGTATTTTTCGGTCGTCTTCCGAATAACTTCCTCGGGCAATGAGGGTGCCGGCGGCTTTTTGTTCCAGTCTAAGGTTTCTAAATAATCCCGTACAAATTGCTTATCAAAACTGGGCGGGCTCATGCCGACTTGGTATTGATCGACAGGCCAAAATCGCGACGAGTCAGGTGTTAGCGCTTCGTCGATCAAATACAATGTTCCAGCATCATCTGTGCCGAATTCGAATTTGGTATCGGCAATAATAATGCCTCTTTCCTTGGCATAACTCGCCGCTTCTTGATACAAAGCTAAACTAGCCTCTTGCACCTTTTCGGCCAGCTCTTGCCCCATCAATTCGACTGTATTAGCAAAAGTGATATTTTCATCATGATCGCCAACAGCCGCTTTGCTGGACGGGGTATAGATCGGCTCGGGCAATTGCTGAGCCTGCTTTAAGCCTTCGGGTAAGCGAATACCGCAAACTTGGCCGGTTTGCTGGTAATCTTTCCAACCCGAGCCAATGATATAACCACGCACAATCGCTTCTACGGGGAGCGGTTTCAATTTTCTGACCACCACGGCTCGTCCCTCAAGCCGTGCCAATTCTTGCGGGTCGGTCAGCACTTCGACTAAGGAAATACCGGCCAAATGGTTGGGCAAGATGCGCTTCAATTTACTGAACCAAAAATTCGAAACCCGCGTCAGAACCCGTCCTTTTTCCGGAATCGGGTCCGGTAATATCACATCGAAAGCCGATAGGCGATCGGTCGTGACGATCAGCATGTGTCTGTCGTCTATGTCGTAAATATCACGGACTTTTCCGCGAGCACGTAGCGTCAATTGCGACAAAGATGACTCGTAAAGAACATCCGGAGCGTTCATAATGCCTCGTTATAAGAAGTTAATATCAAATCGCATACAATAGCATTTATTTTTGAATAACGGGATGACTGGCAATGACTTGGTTGGGAAAATTCTTGGGCGGCGCCTTCGGATTTCTGTTGGGCGGTCCGCTTGGGGCTATACTAGGTGCATCGGTCGGACATCATTTCGATTCCGGCTTGGAGACATTCGATTTCGACGAGCGCTTGAGCCCCGGCGATAAACACCGCGTACAAACCGCTTTTTTTACCGCGACTTTTTCGGTAATGGGCCACATCGCCAAAGCGGACGGACGCGTTTCCCAAGCGGAAATCGATCTGGCCAAACGCGTAATGGACGAAATGGGATTATCGGCCGCCTTGCGCTCGACCGCCATCAAACTATTTCAACAAGGCAAAAGCAAGGACTTTCCCCTTGACGAAGCGCTTCGTCAATTTCGTCACGAGTGCCATAGACGAATCGACTTAATCCGCATGTTTTTAGAGATTCAACTTCAAGCTGCGATGGCCGACGGCCATTTGGATGAGGCCAAGGATAAACTGTTAATCAATATTTGCGGAATACTCGGTCTATCGCGGTTTGATTACGAGCGCATTAAAATACAAATCCTGGCGCAATACAGGCTCTATGGCCGTCAGCATCGACAGCAATATCAATCGACTAAAAAAGAGGATAACTTAGCCGCCGCCTATGACGTCCTCGGCATTCGCCCCAACGCCAGCGATAGCGACATTAAAAAAGCTTATCGCCGCCTAATCAGCCGGCATCATCCGGATAAACTGGTTGCGAAAGGCCTGCCCGAAGAAATGATGATCTTAGCCAAGGAAAAAACGCAACAAATCACCAAGGCTTATGAAACGATTAGTGAAGCACGCAAAAAATGATTGAATTAGAAACGAGTATGCTCTTCTTCATCTTCTTTTAAATGCATATTTTCATCGACTAAAGTCCCTAAATCTTCAGCACCGAGTTTAATCATCAAGCGAACTTCATTTCTTGAGTCCGCAGAGTTTAAGGCATCCTCATAACTAATTTTTCCGGAGGTATAGAGATCGTAAAGCGCTTGATCGAAGGTCTGCATACCATGTTCCCGCGAGTTCTTCATTAATTCCTTAAGCTTGTGAACTTCGCCTTTACGAATCAAATCGGAAACCAAGGGTGTGTTCAACAAAATTTCAACCGCGGGATAGCGCCCTTTTCCATCGGCACGGGCAATCAACTGCTGTGCGACAATGCCTCGCAAATTCAACGACAAGTCCATAAATAATTGATTATGCATTTCGTCCGGGAAAAAATGCAAAATCCGATCTAACGCCTGATTGGCGTTATTCGCATGCAGGGTAGTTATGCATAAATGCCCGGTTTCGGCAAAAGTTATCGCATTTTGCATCGTTTCACGGGTTCTGACCTCCCCGATTAGGATGACATCGGGCGCTTGGCGCAAGGTATTCTTAAGAGCGACTTCATAGGATTCGGTATCCATGCCGACTTCGCGCTGCGTGACGATGCAACCCAAATGCGGATGCATAAACTCCAGCGGATCTTCAATGGTAATAATATGCCCGGAACTATTTTGATTACGGTATTTGATCAACGATGCTAACGATGTCGACTTACCGGTCCCCGTTCCACCGACGAACAGCACCAATCCCCGCTTGTTCATGACCAAATCTTTTAAAATCGGCGGCAAATGCAAATCTTCGGCATCGGGAATATGAGTCTCGATGCGTCTCAACACCATTCCCGCCGCATCTCGCTGGGTAAACGCACTCACCCGGAATCTGCCGAGCTTAGTAAAAGCAATCGCAAACTGACACTCTTTGGTATTATCGAATTCGTCTTTTTGCCGTTGCGTCATCACGCTCATGACTATGGCTCGAGATTGATCGTTGTTTAGCATCGTTTTGGATACTTCGATCAACTTACCGTCGACTTTTATCGTCGGGGGGCGTCCCGCAGTGATGAATAAATCGGAAGCCTTTTGCTGGATCATTAATTCAAGTAGTCGCTTAAATTCATCCATATCGCCCCCCTATTACCTGAACATATCTTTGTTAACCGCTTTCAACATGGCGACTTTTGAAGCCACTAATCCTTTTTCAACCAATTCTTTCAAATTTTGATCCAAGGTCTGCATGCCTTCCTTGCGCCCAGTTTGTATCGCCGAATACATTTGCGCGACTTTCGCCTCGCGAATCAAATTTCTAATGGCGGCAGTCCCAACCATGATTTCATGGGCTGCAATACGTCCTCCACCGACTTTTTTCAGTAAGGTTTGCGAGATGACTGCTTGCAACGATTCCGACAACATTGAGCGGATCATGTCTTTTTCAGCCGCCGGAAACACGTCGATAATGCGGTCAATCGTTTTCGCCGCAGATGTGGTGTGCAACGTGCCGAAAACCAAATGACCGGTTTCTGCCGCAGTCAGTGCCAATCGTATCGTTTCCAAATCGCGCATTTCACCCACTAGGATCACATCGGGGTCTTCCCGCAACGCGGAACGCAACGCTTCGTTGAAACCTAGAGTATCACGATGTACTTCTCTTTGGTTGATCAAGCATTTTTGGCTTTCATGTACGAACTCGATCGGGTCCTCAACGGTTAAAATATGTGCATAATCATTGGTATTGATATGGTTGACCATCGCCGCGAGTGTGGTTGATTTTCCCGATCCGGTAGGTCCTGTTACCAGAATTAAACCTCTCGGTTTGCGCGTGACTTCTTCAAAAAACTTTGGCGCATTTAGATCCTCTAAACTCAATACCTTCGAAGGAATCGTTCTAAAAACCGCACCGGCACCGCGATCTTGATTAAAAGCATTGACGCGAAACCTTGCAACTCCCGGCAATGCAAAAGAGAAATCCGTTTCAAGAAACTCTTCGTAATCGCGACGCTGTTTGTCGTTCATGATATCGTAAATCAAGGCATGAACTTCTTTATGCTCCAATGCGGGGATGTTGATACGCCGGATATCCCCGTCCACTCGAATCATCGGCGGCAAGCCGGCTGACAAGTGTAAATCCGATGCATTGTTTTTAACGGAAAAAGTTAATAATTCAGCAATATCCATACGATTCTCAAGCCGCTAATTAATATAGAAACAAGATTAACCTTA
>SLIO01000396.1 GCA_007135635.1 Methylomicrobium sp.
ACGGTGATGACCCCATCCGGTGTATCGATAGATTCCTTAAAACCAGGCTCGGTCAACAATAAACCGGCCGGCAATTCCAACCGTTTGCCGACAGCATTGACCAGCGCCGAGGGATGTTTGGCTATTTTCTTCGGCGTGATTCGTTTTTCTTCCAATGCGCTTGAAAGAACCGGCAAAGATCCGGGGAAACAAACCGTGCCGTCGGCTTGCTGTGCAAACAGAATCAGCGCACTAATATCGCCTTTGTAATAAAGCAGCAGGCGGCAATCGTAAAATTCGTCAATGATATCGTTCATCCGTTTGCTCCGCTCGGGTTGGTCCGGTCCCACAGCCGTTTGAATCCGGAGTCGAGATGAGATAACCGAGCATTAACGCGGTTCAAACTCTCCCACTCATGAAAACGCGCCGTATTGCCCTTTTCGTACCATTGCTCCATGGCTTTTGTCAGCCGGGATTTTTCGGAATAACATTCGGCAATTTGCGTCTTCAGCCAAGACAGACAATTTCCATCGGATAGCTCGGCGACCCGGTAACGGAGTCCGTTAGCGAAAATTCTGACGCCGCCTCCTTGCGCTGCCGTTTCGTATAATGCTTCAACATTGGTCGTTTCGATGCCGGCCAGATAATCGATTCCGAATTCATGCCATTGCGGAAGCCACGGCACGGTCGGCCCCATCAGCACCGTGACCGCATCCGACGACAATTCGGCGAGCCTCGGGAAGGTCTTGTTCGGAATCGAGCTGGCCGATAAAAAAACCCAATCCGATTTCGGCAAAATGTATTCGCAAGCCGCCGCCGGCAAATCCCACGGACCGGGATTCAATTCCAATACCGTTAAATCAAATTGCTCGCGGTAAAACTCAAGCCCCGGATAGCGCCCCACGACCGCAACTTTTTGTCCGATCAAGCGTGGCAGAAAATAATCGAAAACGGCAAGATTTTCGCGCCCGGATACCGCCTCGAGCGGCGACGAATCGGGCAAAGCTCGTGCGTTGATGCAACAATTAACCGCCGCCATCGCTAAGCAGGCCTGATAGGGATCCCACGACTTCAGCCAAGCGGCCAGTTCGATTAACGGTTTACCGGTCAAAGTCCCTGCCCACGGCAATGTCCGAGTCGGCACTCCGGGACTCATACAAAATCCAACGCTATCAGTTTTCATCTCACGGCATACGGTCCAAACCAAGCCGATCGTCAATGAACCGACCGAAGCGCCTCCCGCGCAATAATCCAGCAGCATATCGTAAATACGCCGGGGGTCGTCCATGCTGCTCAACGCGCCATCGCCAACAATTGCGGTTCGGTCTTAATGCGTCCTTCCCTGCCCCATGCGTTCATCGTATCGATGAAATAATCGGGTTTAACCGGGTCTGGCTTTAACACATCGTATTCGGCATAAAATCCGCCGTCGCCGTGAAATTGGATTTGCCCGACGCGTTGTCTTTTGGCATCGAACCAATAACCAACCAAGTCGTCATGTCGGCTGTAAGGGTCGGTGACTAGGCAAAATTCGGCTTCGTCGAATACCGGAAATCCTTTAGGACTGTCTGCTCCGGCAAGTCCCAGATCCCGAATCGATTCGCTCAAGGCCCTGCATATGGCCTCGCCGTATTTGCGCTGTTCGTCGATTCTTTGCGACAGAGTTTTCATCGCTAGTGCTCATCCAATGCTGAAGCCAGATCGGCAATAACCGATGCCCCCGACCTGTCTTCCGGATCCAATTCATGGATCGCCGATAGAATCAGACGAGCCTCAAGTGTCTTACCGCCACGTAACTTGATAAAAGCCAACGCCTTCAAAGAATACAAATAAAAATGCGTAATCTCGTTCGCATAAAGATTCCACTTGTCTTTATCTCTTAGTAGGCGCTTGTAATCGGCGGGAAAACGTCCCTGACGAGCGGCTTCTTCAAGCCCGGCCAGCGTGGCCCGTTCGGCATCGGCCAAGCGCTCTTGGTAAAAATAAAATTTGTAGAGTGCACAATAGGTTTCAAGACAATGACCGTCCAGCCGAAGCGCTTCGATGAACAGACTTTCGGCTTCCGTTTCGTCGCAACGACTCGCTAATACCGCCGCCTGTAACAAGACATTGACTGCCGCCGGAATATCCGGACTGAAAACTATGCGCTCTTCGAACGCCCCTACCCCGTCCATCGTTACCAAACCTCTGCCGAAACTTGCAACGCGGCAACCGGCATGCCGCCGAGCAAATGTTCCTCGATGATGATCTTGACGTCTTCTTTATTGACGTTGCCGTACATTACACCTTCGGGATAAACCAACACGCTCGGCCCGATGTTGCAAGGTCCCATGCAGCCGGTATTGGTCAGTCCGATTTTTTCGAATAGATTACGGTTTTGTATTTCGTTCATGAATTCATTGATCACTTCGCTGCAACCGCTCGCGGCGCAGGAACCTCGCGGATGACCCTGAGGCCGGTTTTGCGTGCAGACGAATACGTGTTTTTCGGGTTTCGGCATGGCTGTCGCTCCTTTCATAATTAAAAAAATTCGAAGGGTACGCAGTGCGTACCCTAGATACAAAAGACCTGGATGAAAGGTGCGCAATGCACACTCTACACATGAACTTGCCGTTCGACGACCAACTCCAGCAACCCTTGAGCGCCAATGCGATCTTTGACATCCAGCTCGACCAATTTTTCGAATATGTTGCGGCTTAATTCCAGATTGTCGAGGCGCATATGCAGAAAGCCGATCGATTTAAGCGTGAACAAATACAGCCTGACCCGCGTCAGATGCGCAGACGGGATCGAACCGAGCAGGTCGAGGTTCAATTGCCGCCAATCTTCGGGAAACGCAAGTCCGGCTCGAATGATCGCCAAGGCTTTTTCCGAAATCAACAGAGCTTCTCTCAAACGGTGCCGGTAGTAATAGAAGCGATTCAACGCGACCAATACATTCAGCGATTCAGGTGCGCGAAGATAGGCTTGAAGCAACGGCAATTCACCGTCTCCGCTACCGTACGATTCGCCAGCTTCTTTTATTAGTACCTGGACTTCGGGCGGATCCTCGCACTCGAAATAGAGGTCTTGCGCATCGAAATCTAGCAAGTCCATCAGACAGCCTCCTTATCGGGATAGCAAACCACTTCGGCTTCGCACGATTCGCAGTGTTCTTCGCTTAGCTCTTGCTGCCGAGCTTCGAGTTGATCGATTCGTTCGAGCAAACAATTGATAGCCCTACCGACCGGATCGGGCACCAAATGATGATCAAGGTCGATGCCGTTCGGATTTTGAATCTTAACGCCCTTACTCTGAATCACGCGCCCAGGAATGCCGACTACCGTACAACAATGCGGCACGTCTTTGACGACGACTGAATTCGCACCGACGCGAACGTTGTTGCCGAGCGTGATCGCACCGAGAATCTTGGCGCCGGCACCAACCAAGACATTGTTGCCGAGAGTCGGATGCCGCTTGACCTTATTCCAAGACGTACCACCCAAAGTCACACCGTGATACAGCGTAACGTCGTCACCGATGATCGCCGTTTCGCCGATCACGACGCCAGCGCCATGATCGATGAAGAAGCGCCGGCCTATCGTCGCTCCAGGATGGATGTCCACATGCGTGAGCCAGCGAGTGAACGACGACAACAATCGCGCCGCCAGACACCAGCCCGACCGCCAAAGACGGTGACTGACCCGATGCAGCAGTATCGCGTGAACGCCCGGATAAGCCAACATCACTTCAATCCGTCCGCGCGCGGCGGGATCTCGTGCGAAAACGCAAGCAACGTCTTCACGCCATTGCTGTAACAAGCCGATTTCCTCTATCACGGCACTGTCCGGTATCACGACAACCATTACAACAGGGTCCAACCGGTTTGACCGGGAACCGGCGTTCCGGGAACTCTGAAAAAACTACCCGGGTAATCATCGTCCTGTTCATGATATTCGTCGCGTGCGACCCGCTGCTCGACTTCAATTTCGGGTTCGGTACGTTTCTGTTCGTAGTTTTCGTTCATGACACACCTCACACGGTTTGTAAAAAAATATCCAATTCGACTGTCAGCGGTATTCGTTTGTTTAAACTGACAAATTGCCTCACCTGCGGCAGCACGCTCGCCGCTTGCGCTTTAGTTAAATTGATACCCAGTTGCCGGTAGGCGTGAATCACACCCTGAGTACCGGAATGCTTGCCCAGAACCAATTGGTGATTGCGCCCGACCATGGCCGGGTCGATGCCCTGATAATTGTTGATATCCTTCA
>SLIO01000245.1 GCA_007135635.1 Methylomicrobium sp.
GACGTATTGAAAGATTTTCCAGACATCATCATCGCGACCGACGACATGTATGAACACATCACCTGGAAAAAAGGCGCATTCGTCAACATTCTGAACGCGCACCCGGAGTTCTACGACCGCACCGTCGTTATGAACGGCGTCTCTAAAGCATATTCGATGACCGGCTGGCGCATCGGTTATGCGGCAGGTCCTATCGATTTGATTGAAGCGATGGGTACGATTCAATCGCAAAGCACCTCGAACCCGACCTCGATTTCGCAATATGCGGCAGAAGCCGCACTGAACGGCGATCAAGGCTTCATCGACATGATGATGACCGAATTCAAGAAGCGCCATGATTTGGTAGTCTCGGAATTGAACAAAATCGACGGCATCGATTGCCTTGAAACCGACGGCACATTCTACGTATTCCCGAACGTCGAACAAGCAATCGCCAAAATGGACAACATCAAAGATGACTTGGATTTTTCAGAATACCTGATCGAACAAGCCGGCGTCGCGCTAGTGCCGGGCTCGGCATTCGGCTGTCCCGGCCACGTCAGAATCTCGATCGCAACCAGCATGAAAAACTTGGAAAACGCGCTGGAGAGAATCAAAAAGGCGGTTTGAGAACCAAACCGTTCATTACTCCACGGACCGGAAGCTTTACCAAATTCGGCGCCGGGCCCCCCTTCAAAGGACACCCCTGCGCCGAATTTCGGCTAGCAAATGGCATAAACAACTTCCTGGAAACCGATGTTCACACTTTATTTTCTGACAAAGCCAATCAACAACGCCCCATCTTTATCGAGTAGTTTTAGTCGATCGCCATCGATTTCATAGTGGACGACCCGAGCCATGACATTCAGAAAATTCGCCTCCATTTCCATAATGCCATCCTCGGCGCAAAACATTCGGGTCGTCTGCGCGGAATCGATTCTGAGCTCTTCATCTTGTTTTGTGTAGGTCGCCGAATATCGATTGCAACCCGCTTTGCCTTGGACCGTGCCGCCGGCAAAATAAGCGTTCGCTAAACCGGTATTTTTATCCGACACGACACCGCCCTTGCCGTAGTTGATACCGGTTGCCTGCCATTGGTTTTTTTCCAACGTCGGCTGGGTTTTTGTTTTGAACACCAATAATGGATTTCCTTCTTGGTCCGAAAGCGTCAGTAATCGAGCTTCTTCATCGTAGCGATAGCCGCCAACTTTAGCGAGCCAATCGAAATAGCGGCGCTCTTGTTCGTTGATAATCTCTGAACAAGCCATCATCGTTGAGCCGACTGGGCTGACCATTAGCTTAGACTCTTCTGTGACCTCAAACTTTCCAAAATAACGATTACAACCGCTACTTCCGGATAATTGACCTTTCGAAAACAAGGCATCGATAATCGTACCATCTTTGATACTTGTCGTTTCGCCGTTCGGCTCGATAAAGTGTTCTAATTGCCAGGCAATATTGTCCCACTTGAATTGTTGCTCGTCGTCCTTTTCCTCTCGGCTAGCATCAGTTGCGCACCCTATCAGCAGACTGCATAACACAAAAATAATCCATCGTTTCATCATACTTTTCTCCCAAGTTTGCTAGGATTTGTTGAAGGCTTTACCCGCCGGAACCGGTATTTTGCATATAAAACCGCTAGACTAGCAATGAAAATATAAGTATACCTTTTATGCTTAAAATTTCGGCATGTACGTAAGAGGCTGCGGAGTATTGATCTCTATCGGGATATCGGCCGCCTTAGCGGGTCGAGATTTACTCATTTTTATGTCAGATAAAATGACTGTTTTATGGATTTTGAAAAAATAAATGACGCTTTATAGCCTATAATAATCAACAATTTTCAAGGTAGTTTGAGCGCCGTAGGGTGCGCATCGCGCACCTTTCCACGGTGCCGAACCGACAAGCGCCCGACCCAGGTGCGCGATGCGCACCCTACACCTAGCGCTTAATAGCCTATGAACACCAACAATTTCAAAAATATTTCAGTTTAAAAAGCCGGAACACAGCAATTAGCTAAAAATGGCTTTTTTCGACAGCCTGCTGCCGCCCCTGCTATTCAAAACTAGAGATTAATATGAGTAAAATTCTTTTAGTGATCAGCTTAACCGTATTACTGACGGCTTGTGCACAACAAATTAAGCGGGATTCCTTAGATCCCTTACATTTTGACGGCACACCGGTTACAACCGGCATCATTGAAGGAACCGGCTGGCGAAGCAAAATAGTCGTTTATCACTGCCATCCCGACACCGAATTGCAGGTCGCTTATTTAAACTTACAATCCGGCGAATCGTTCGCCGCCCTTTATTACCAGGGTTTGCTGAGCCTAATGCAGATTCGGAAAGCCGCTTCCGGCGCGCTGTATATTGCATTGGACGAGCAAAAAAGCCTTCGTTGGCATACGAAAGGCGATTCCGGCATTTTGAAATTCCTTGCCGCCGATGATACCGCCACAGAACAAATTTTGCTGAGCGATTGCAAGGCTGTATAGCCGGAATAATATGAACTATGCCGAAAGAAGAACGTTTTTTTTGAGATTTAACAAGTTTTAAGAAACCAAGGTTCAAAGCTGTCGATTTTTACTTCTTCAGCTTGAAATAATTGGAGAAAGATTCAGTCTTCACAATTTACTGCTTCCCCTTTCTTGCCAGAGCGAGAAATGCGTGATTCACACGCCTTAGCTATGAAGCGTTTCAGCAACTACCGATATAGAATCGTTATTATCAAAGCGATGGCCTATTTTTGTTTAAGTGCATAACGTCAAAAGTGACCTGCGCAAGTGGGCCGCAGAACGAAGCAGCGAGGCTTACTTGCGTACGTGTCGACTTTCTTGTTGTGAGGTCATAGCCCCTGGAATTCGAACGGCTCGGATTCGATAAAATGCTCAAGTGCATTTCCGGCATAGACTTGCCCTGCGTCCAAAGAAAGCTTCCTGACTGGTGCCCCCGCTGAAAAATCAATTTCCGTCAAATCCACCCAGAGAACATTAGGCGTCAGCACGTTCTCAAAATAGTATACCAAGTGTTTCTGGTCTGCAACGACTCGCCATCGCGTACTGGAAATGTGAGGCTGTCCTTCCGTTGATATCCCATAGGGTACGGAAACATTCCGAATGACGCTAAACAGGCTGGCAACCGCAACACGTCGGTCGCTGGTCTGTGGGATGGCTCGTATGTAGTAGGAGGCGCGCACGAACCGATCAGTGGCTCGATTTGAACCTGGCAAGAACAATGTGCCGGGCACATGCTCCCAATAGCCCCTGATGGCAAGCTGTTCCTCAAATACCGGATCATTCGTCATCACTTGATAAGCGCGTGAATGATGGATCATCAGGCTGCCATTTACGTACTCAAATATTGCACTGTCACCGGTGGCATCGGATAGTGACAAATGAACCGTTGTGAACTTGTCTGTCCCTGGAATAAAGTCGGTAACCACAACGAATTCCTCTTTTCGTAATGAATCAACCGCCTCAGCAACTGTTGCAAAACTATCTAGAGCGTATTGTGCCCACGCTGCGATAGTAATCCCTTCTTTCTTTCCTTCGACATCAAATTCCGGATACTCGGATTGCACCAACCAAAGCAAATTGGCAACCAGACCCCGTTCGTTCATCCCGTCGGTAGTCGCTATGTCCCAGGAACTCGCTATAATGCTGCCATAGCGTGATGTCCATCTAAATGAATTCTGGCCGACTTGCCCACTTCGCTCCATGCCGCGCGGGAAGACCCAAAGGTTGGCGGGAATCTCAATGGAGAAATCCATTGTCCGACCAGTTAGAATCGTTTGGTCTGGCCCAATATATACAGCGCGCGTACAGGCGTCAGATTCAACCGCAAAAACGAAGCAAGCAGCTATAATTCCAAATATCCAAGTATTCATCGTTCTTTTCATTTTTCTTTCTCCTTCACAACGACGAAAATCACCGGTAACATAAAGCCATCCGCTTGATTAATTTGTTAGACAATTCTTTATGGGCATAACTCTTTCGAAAATTCTTTTGGCGAATTCATTCTTCCACATAGATTTGCCTGACGAATCTCTTTAATATTCCAGGCAGACTCTGAGTTTTCGCGCCCTAAATGAAACTGGAACCATTGTCCTCTAACAGAATCATCGAGATAACCTTCTTCAACGACTGTAATTGTTGAATTCAACGGACCTTCTGCTCTGTCACTACGCAACAAAACACTGACAAATCGTGCATCAGAAATCTTGCGGTATTCCTGAACAACCA
>SLIO01000476.1 GCA_007135635.1 Methylomicrobium sp.
AGAATGAAGATCATCGCGACAATGGCGCGTCCCGTAAAAATGCGGTTTTCCTCCGCCGGGTTTTTAATGGTGTAGGTGCGCGGCATGGGATAGACGGTTCAACGGATGCGTCGGAAGAGCCGTATTGCACGCAAAGAAAAAAAGACTAAAGGCCAGAAAAAGGTGCCGCTTAGTACGGGTAGCCAAAAAGCGTAAGAAGCGCGTGCGATAGTTTGGCTATCAGTGATCCAGAATATCAAAAATTGAGACACGAGTAGGCAAAAAAAGATAAATAAGCCTTGTTGCAGAATCGGGTATTGTCTGAGTCGCTTGTGCAACCTTAAGCACAGAAAGGCAACCAGCGAGTTGATCAGCGCATTTAAACCCAGCATTCTACCGGTTAATACGTCAGTCAGTAAGCCGATGGTCCAAGCGCTAAATATGCCGACTCGATCGGGTGCCGCCAGTACCCAGTAAATAACCACGAGTAATATCCAATTGGGGTTGAAAGGCGCCAAGGGTTGGGGCCAAGCGGCAATATTCAGGCCCATGGCAAATATAATCGAAAAGAGATAACGGCCGTAGCTGAAAGTATTATTTTCCGGCATGGTTTTCGTCCGTTTGTTCTGTTTCTTGAGTCTCCAGTGGGATAGGTGCTTCGCTTTTCCATACGATCAACAACTCCCTGCTTCGATTTAATTGCGCTTTAGGAGTTGCGTATATTTCGGCAAAAGGTTTGTTAGGCTGTAGGATTATTTTTTCGACGATAGCAACCGGATAGCCTTGCGGAAAAATACCGCCTAGGCCTGAACTAATAAGTAGATCGCCTTCCTTGATGTCGGCGTTGTTGGCTAAATAAGGTAGTAATAACCTGTTGATTTGTCCGCTGCCAACCGCGATCGTGCGTAAACCGTTACGATTGATTTGCACAGGGATGGCGTGGCTTGGGTCGGTAATCAGCATGATTTCGGAGCTGAGCGGAAGCGCACGGTATACCTGGCCGACCACGCCGTAAGCATCCAAAACTGCTTGTTGAGTATGCACGCCAAACCGCGATCCTTTATCGACGACGACAACATGTTCGAAAGGGGCTAGGTTGACAGACAGTAACTCGGCTACAAGGACCTGCTCTCCCAGTTTAAAGGATTTTTCCAGTAATGCCCTCAGCCGGATATTTTCCTGCTCCAGTGCTTCGTATTTAAGCAGTTGCGATTTGTAAATCAATTGTTCCTGCCGTAGCTGTTCATTTTCTTCTTTTAGGTTATAAAGTGATTGTATCGATTCTAAGGTTTCCTTGGAGCGGTGTAGCGGCCAGTCCGTAATCGATTGAATCGGATAAGTAATCATTGATAGTGCGCTACGAAGTTTGTCTAGTTGCGAGCTTTTGCGCTCAGCAACCAGAAGCGCAATTGAGGCCAGCACCGCCACCAGCAGTCGCGTATTAATCGAAGGTCCGGTGGCAAATAAAGGATTAATAACGATTACCTCGAAAATGAATCGTGTTAGGTAAAAAGTCCATAAGGGACAAAATATTATTGGGATAGTTCGATAACGTATAGCTTGAATCGACATTCCATCCGTGGAAAATTTTTTGGTAGACTGTTTAAAGTTTCGATTCCGCCGAACCAAAGGGTTTGGCGATCATTTTTTTGTGGTTGAAGCTACTCTAGCGAAAATGCGCTAGGGCCTTTTTTATCCAACATTTCCAAAACGATTCCACCGCCGCGAGCTACGCAGGTCAATGGGTCGTCGGCGATGTAAACCGGCAGTCCGGTTTCTTCTGCGATCAGACGATCAATATCCTTGAGTAGTGCGCCGCCGCCGGTCAGAACAATGCCTCGGTTGGCGACATCGGCACCGAGTTCCGGTGGAGTTTGTTCTAATGCGACTTTAACAGAGCCGACTATGCCGGACAAAGGGTCCTGAAGTGCTTCCAGAATTTCATTGCTGTTTAATGAAAAGCTGCGCGGTACGCCTTCGGCGAGATTGCGGCCTTTGACTTCGATTTCCTTGACTTCGCTACCCGGATAAGCGGCACCGATTTCATGTTTGATGCGTTCGGCGGTGGCTTCGCCGATCAGTGTGCCGTAATTGCGGCGGACATAGTTGATGATCGCCTCGTCGAAACGGTCGCCGCCGATACGCACAGATGCCGAATAGACAATGCCGTTCAAAGAGATGACGGCGACTTCCGATGTGCCTCCGCCAATATCGAGTACCATAGAACCCTGGGCTTCATCGACAGGGAGTCCTGCTCCGACTGCAGCCGACATGGGTTCTTCGATCAAATAAACTTCACGGGCGCCAGCCATCGAGGCGGATTCCCGAATCGCTCGACGTTCGACTTGAGTCGAACCGCATGGGACGCAAATCAGGATACGAGGGCTAGGACGTAGTAGCTTATTTTCGTGAACCTTTTCGATGAAATACCGCAGCATGCGTTCGGTTACGGCGAAATCGGCAATCACTCCATCTTTCAAAGGGCGAATCGCGGTGATGTTGCCGGGGGTTCGGCCAAGCATCATTTTGGCTTCCATACCTACCGCCGCAATGGTTTTAGCGCCGCGAATTTTGTCTTCCTTAATAGCCACAACCGAGGGTTCGTTTAATACGATTCCTTTTCCTGGAACGTAAATCAAAGTGTTGGCGGTTCCTAAATCTATCGAGAGATCGTTGGAAAAAAGGCCGCGTATTCGTTTGAACATTTATTAACCTGTATCCTGAGCGAATAAATTATATTACTTTACCAATCAAGCGGGTAATTGAGCAAGATATAAAGTATTATACACAACGCAATTTAAAATTCCGTTTCAATATTCGCCTGTCGCCGCACTGCAATTAACCGCTTTTCTCCGGCAAGGGTGGGGTCATAGAGGCTAAACGTCGGCACGGAAACTAAGGTCGTGCAATGCCGCCAGATTTGCGAGAATGGGTAAATCGGATTTTAGGTATACCTTAAAATACTGATACGCCTTCGATGCTTCCAGAAAGTTATGAAATGCTCGAATTTTGAGCTGTGAATAGTTATGTTTTCGGATTGATGATTAATGGAGTAGGAAAATGTCTTTAACGACTGACGATGTAAATAAAATCGCGCACTTGGCAAGGTTGGGTGTCGATATTCAAGATGTCGACACTTATGCGCATGATTTATCCGGAATACTCGATTTGGTTGCGCAAATGAGCGAATTAAATACCGAGGGAGTTGCGCCCATGGCGCATCCGATGGAGCAAGGCCAAAGGTTGAGACCGGACCGGGTAATCGAAACGAATATGAGAGAAAAATTTCAATCGATTGCGCCTCAAGTCGAAGCGGGATTGTATTTAGTTCCTAAGGTGATCGAATGAAGGACGGGGAGAGGCTATGAATAATAAAACCATTGCCGAACTGGCCAAAAGTTTGCGTGCCGGCGAATTTTCCAGCGTTGAGTTGACGCAAACCTATTTAAAACGAATTCGGCAGTTTCCGGCACTCAATGCCTATATTACAGTAACGGCCGAACAGGCGCTTGCTCAAGCCGAAGCCGCGGATAAACGATTGGCGGCTGGATCGGCCGATTTATTGACCGGAATACCGATTGCGCAAAAAGATATTTTCTGTACCGACGGTGTTAAGACGTCTTGCGGCTCGAAGATGCTCGATAATTTCATTTCGCCTTACAATGCGACTGTCGTCGAAAAACTCAATGCGGCCGGCACGGTGATGCTCGGCAAATTGAATATGGACGAATTCGCGATGGGCTCGTCGAACGAAACCAGTTTTTATGGTCCGGTGCAAAATCCGTGGAATGTTTCATGTGTTCCGGGCGGTTCTTCGGGTGGATCGGCCGCAGCGGTTGCCGCAGGGTTGGCGGCAGGCGCGACAGGAACGGATACCGGCGGTTCGATACGTCAGCCTGCGGCTTTCTGCGGTATTACCGGTTTGAAACCGACCTACGGGCGCGTTTCGCGTTATGGCATGATTGCCTATGCGTCAAGCCTCGATCAAGGCGGTCCGATGACGCGTAGCGCGGAAGATGCCGCAATCATGCTGCAAGTCATGGCCGGTTTTGACGAGAAGGACTCGACTAGCGTCGATAGGCCGGTTCCCGATTATTCGGCAGGGCTTAATCAACCGTTAAACGGCTTGAAAATCGGTCTGCCGAAAGAATTTTTCGGTGAAGGGTTGGACGGCGAAATCGCGGCAGTCATCGAAACAGCTGTCAATGAATATCGCAAATTGGGTGCCGAGGTCAAAGAAGTCTCGATGCAGAATTTGAAACACGCGATTCCGGCTTATTATGTGATTGCACCGGCCGAATGTTCGGCAAATCTGTCGCGTTTTGATGGCGTTCGTTTCGGCTACCGCTGCGACAATCCGGCCGATTTGACCGATTTGTACACGCGCTCGCGCGGCGAGGCATTCGGTAAGGAGGTCAAGCGTCGCATCTTGATTGGAACCTATGCCTTGTCGGCGGGTTATTACGATGCCTATTACCTAAAGGCACAAAAAGTACGGCGTTTGATCAGCGATGATTTCAAAAGCGCATTGGACGAGGTCGATGTGCTGATGGGGCCGGTATCGCCGACGGTGGCGTTCGGTCTCGGCGAGAAAACCGGCGACCCGATTCAAATGTATTTGTCCGATATTTATACGATCGCGGTTAATTTGGCAGGCCTTCCCGCAATGTCGATTCCGGCCGGGTTCGTCGACGGCAAGCCGGTCGGCTTGCAAATCATCGGGAATTATTTTGCCGAGGACCGGTTGTTGAATGTAGCGCATCGCTATCAGATGAATACCGACTGGCACAAGCAGATGCCGAAAGGGTTCGAATAAAAGAGGTTGAATATGGCCAAGGTTACCGAATTGTCGCAATTGGATATGAACGGGAGTTACAGCTACGCCGATTATTTGACGTGGCGTTTGGATCAAACGGTCGAGTTGATCAAAGGCAAGATCTTTACGATGTCACCCGCTCCGAATGTTAAGCACCAGCGGATTTCTCGCAATCTTTTCAAGCCGATCGTTAATTATCTGGCAGATAAACGCTGCGAAGTTTTTTCGGCCCCGTTCGACGTTAAGCTTTATGATCGCCGCAAATCGAAATTGAGCGACCGCGAAGTATTCAGTGTCGTGCAGCCCGATTTGTGCGTGATCTGCGATAAAGACAGGCTGACCGAACAAGGCTGCGACGGTGCGCCAGACTGGATCATCGAAGTGCTTTCTCCGGGTAATAACAAGAAGGAGCTTCGCTTCAAATACGACCTGTATCAAGAAAGCGGCGTCGGCGAATACTGGTTGGTGTTTCCGTATGAACGTGCCGTGCAACAATTCGTGTTGGACCGGGACGGCGAAGCCTATCGGCTCCATGCCCTCTATCCAGGCGACGAAACGGCAAAGCCCTATCTTTTTCCCGAACTAAAAATCGATTTGGCCGAAGTTTTTGCCGAATAAATCAATAAGGAACAAGCAATGAATTCACAATGGGAAGTCGTCATCGGGTTGGAAGTTCATGCACAACTCGCGACACAATCCAAAATATTTTCAGGCGCATCAACCGCCTACGGTGCCGAACCTAATACACAAGCTTGCGCGGTCGATTTAGGATTGCCCGGTGTCTTGCCGGTTTTAAACCAAGAAGCGGTGCGCATGGCCGTCAAATTCGGTCTCGCGATCGAAGCGGAAATCGCGCCTTACTCGGTCTTTGCGCGTAAAAACTATTTTTATCCGGACCTGCCGAAAGGTTATCAGATCAGCCAGTTCGAATTGCCGATCGTCGGCAACGGACACCTGGATATCGAAGTCGACGGTATCAAGAAACGCATCGGTGTTACGCGCGCGCATCTTGAAGAGGACGCCGGCAAATCTCTACACGAAGACTTCCATGGTTTGACCGGTATCGATTTGAATCGTGCCGGTACGCCATTATTGGAAATCGTTTCAGAGCCCGACATGCGTTCGGCGAAAGAAGCGGTCGCCTATATGCGTAAGCTGCACGAGCTGGTGCGCTATCTGGAAATCTGCGACGGCAACATGCAAGAAGGTTCGTTCCGCTGCGACGCGAACGTGTCGGTACGTCCGAAAGACCAAGCCGAATTCGGCACGCGCGCCGAGATCAAAAACATCAACTCGTTCCGCTTTGTCGAGAAAGCGATTAATTACGAAATCGAGCGCCAGATCGATTTGATCGAAAGCGGCGGCAAGGTCGTTCAGGAAACGCGGCTTTACGATGCGAATAAAGATGAAACCCGCTCGATGCGCGGTAAGGAAGAGGCGAACGACTATCGTTATTTTCCCGACCCCGATTTGTTGCCGGTTGAAATTACCGAAGCTTTCAAAGACGAAGTCCGCACCACTTTACCTGAATTGCCCGATGCGAAGAAGAAGCGTTTTATCGAGCAATACGGTCAGGATAACGAGAGCGCGGCAACGCTGACTTCGTCTAGGCAATTAGCCGATTATTACGAAGCATTGGTTAAGGTTTCCGGCGGCGAAGCTAAGATTTGTACAAATTGGGTAACCGGAGACGTGCTCGGTGCTTTGAATAAAGCCGGCTTGGAAATCAGTCAGTGTCCGGTCGATGCCGAGCGTTTGTCGGGTTTACTGAGACGTATCGCCGATGACACAATTTCCGGAAAAATCGCGAAACAAGTCTTCGACGCTATGTGGCAAGGCCAAGAAACGGCCGATCAAATCATCGAAAGCCAAGGTTTGAAGCAAATTACCGATACCGGCGCGATCGAGGCGATCATCGATAAAATCATCGCCGACAATCCTGGACAAGTCGAACAATATCTCAGTGGTAAGGATAAAGTATTCGGCTTTTTTGTAGGACAAGTCATGAAGGAAATGCAAGGTAAAGCGAATCCGACTGAGGTCAATAAGATTTTGAAGCTTAAATTGAAAAGGTAAAAACAATGGATGGGCAGAATCACGGCCTATCCAACGGAAAGGTATGCTTTATGGCATTTGCAGAAAAGCTGAAAATCAGCGTCGAGGATTATTTGCAAGGCGAATTACTCAGTGACATCAAGCATGAGTATGTCGGGGGGGAGGGTTATGCTATGGCCGGCATTAAGCGTGCGCATGATACGATCGCAATGAACCTGATCGCTCATGTGCATGCACATTTGCGTGGGACGCCTTGCCGAGTCCATTCAGGCGAAATGAAGGTCCGGGTTCAAACCGCAACGGACGATTATTTTTTATATCCCGATCTGCATGTGACTTGTTCGGCTGACGATACCCATGAACATTTCAACACTCAGCCGAAATTGATCGTCGAAATACTCTCCGACGCGACCGAGCGTTACGATCGCGCCGAGAAATTTCATCACTACCGCAAATTAACCAGTCTCGAAGAGTATGTGTTGATCGCTCAGGATACGCAGCGTGTCGAATGCTACCGGCGCGATGAACAATGGGATTTACGGATGTTTCAGCAAGGCCAGGCCGTCTTTTTTGCATCGATCGATTGGGTTAGTGATATCGGCGATAATTATGAGGGCTTACGATTTGGCGGCGATGGCTGAGGAGCGGTCTTGTTACGCAAAAACGAAGCATTAACCCAAAATCAACGGAACTTCTTCGGCCTTTTGCTCGGCGATCCGGAAGCCGCGCATTTCCAGTACGCCCTTCGTGTTCAGCGAAATGATCAAATTGAGTGCTTCAGGATAGCTTGCCATTTCCAAATCGGTTTTTGACGGAAAGGCCGGCGCTGTCGGGTGGGAATGATAAATCGCGAACAATTCCTCACCGTTTTCGCGCATTTGCGCCATTGCCGAGATTTGTTGTTTTGGATCCAGTGAAAAACGGTTTTTAGGGTGATCGGCCTTGTTTTCGATCGCGTAGCAATGGTTCGGAATACCATTCAGGCTTCCGATCAGTCCGCAAACCTCGGCTTCGGGCGACAATTGCGCGAGGTGCAGCAGTTGGTTGGTGATTTTTCGGGGAATGTGAATTTCTGATATTTGCATGATTTTTAATTGTTGGCGTTTGGATAGTTTAGATTTAATTGCTACGGACGCCATTGTCCATAGGTGACCCGAGGCTGGCCTGAAAGATCGCGGTAAGTGACGATATTATGGTAATCCAATTGGCTGAAAATAGCCTGGACTTGATTTTGTTGATTGTAGCCATGTTCAATTAATAAATGACCTTGGGTGGGTAAATGTCGTCTGGCGTCAGCCGCGATGCGCTCAATATCACTTAGGCCGTGATTGTCCGCAATCAATGCTGATAGGGGTTCGAATCTGACATCGCCTTCGGTCAAGTGCGGGTCATTATCGGCGATGTAGGGCGGGTTGCAGACGACAAGATTGAACTGAACCGATTCGCTTATCGCCTCAAACCAATCGCTTTGCACAAATTGAATATTCCGCACATTGTGTTTGTGGGCATTGCGCCGGGCTAGGGTTAAAGCGCCCGTGCTGCAGTCGGTTGCAATGACCTCGGAGTTGGGGCGTTCGGCGGCAAGCGTAATGGCGATGATGCCGGAGCCGGTGCCTAAATCGATCAAGCGGTAAGATTGCCGTTCCGGTATCCGTTGCAAGGCGAGTTCGATTAGCAGCTCGGTATCGGGCCTTGGAATCAGTACATCGCGATTGACTTCGAAATCGCGTGACCAGAATTCGCGCCTGCCGGTGATGTAGGCGATCGGCACGCCTGAAAGGCGTTTTTGCAGTAGCGCTACGAAATGGCTGTTCTGTTCGGGTGATAGGTTTTTTTCCGGCCACGCACGTAAATAGGAGCGGTCTATGTCGAGCGTGAGGCAAAGTAGGATTTCAGCGTCGAGCAAAGGCGATTCGGAAGCCGAGATCAAGCGTTGAACGGCGTAATCCAGTGCCGATTGGAGGGTGGGCATCGGGTTTATTCTTCGCCCAATTGTGTCAATAGTTCAGCTTGATGCTCGTTGATCAACGGTTCGATGACATGATCAAGTCCACCTTCCATGATTTCGTCAAGTTTATAAAGGGTAAGGTTGATCCGGTGGTCGGTCATTCGGCCTTGCGGGTAATTGTAAGTACGAATCCGCTCAGAGCGGTCGCCGCTGCCGACTTGAAGTTTGCGATTGGCTTGTTGTTCGGCTTGGTGTTTTTCCTGCTCGGCCGATAATAGTCGCGATTGCAATAGCGACATCGCTCGGGCACGGTTTTTGTGTTGTGAACGTTCGTCCTGGCATTCGACGACGATACCGCTCGGAAGATGCGTGATGCGGATTGCCGATTCTGTTTTGTTGACATGTTGACCGCCCGCGCCAGACGAACGATATGTGTCGATACGAAGATCTGCCGGATTGATGTCGATGGCATCGACTTCCTCGACTTCGGGCATGACTGCAACGGTGCAGGCTGAGGTATGGATGCGGCCTTGGGACTCTGTTTCCGGGACGCGTTGTACCCGGTGCGCTCCCGATTCGAACTTGAGTTGCGAATAAACATCTTGGCCGGTTACGCGCAGGATAACTTCCTTATAGCCGCCGTGTTCGCCTTCGTTTTCATTGATGATCTCGGTTTTCCAGCCTTTTTTTTCGGCATAACGTTGATACATGCGTGCGAGATCGCCGGAAAATATTGCCGCTTCGTCGCCGCCGGTCCCTGCGCGGATTTCCAGAAAAATGTTTCGGTTATCGTTAGGGTCTTTCGGCAATAATAAAATCTGCAGTTCTTGCTCGATTGCGTCTTGTTGCTTTTCGGTGGCGAGTATTTCCTCGCGGGCCATTTCGCGCAGATCCGGGTCCGGGTCTTTGGCCAATTCTTGTGCTCCGGTTAGATTGTCGGCGGTATCGAGATAGCGTTTGTAGCAAGTGACAATCGGGTTTATTTGCGCGTATTCTTGGCTCAATGAGCGGAATTTATTCTGATTGGCTTGTATTTCGGGTTCAGCCAGTAATGCGGTGATTTCATCGAAACGTTCGCTTAAGTTGGCTAATTTGTGCGCTATGGATGGCTTCATTGTGTATGGTTTAATTTGAAAATTTCGCGGGCCGCCGCTATCAAGTCGTGTCTTTCGTTGGCGCCGGCTTCCCGGATTTGCGCGCTGGGTGTATGGATGAGCTTGTTGGTCAGCGTATGCGCGAGTCTTTGCAGCGCTTCTTCGGCGGACATGCCATTTCTCATAAGGGCTAAGGTCTTTTCAAGGGTTTCGTCACGCGTTTTTTCGGCGTGTATCCGGAAATCCTTGATTGTGCTCAAAGCGCCTTGCGATCGCAACCAGGAAAGAAAATGTTCGACTTGTGTGTCGATGATCTCCTCTGCTTGCTCGGCGGCTTTGCGCCGGTTATCCATGTTTTGGTCGATCGTGTTTTTGAGATCGTCGACAGTATAGAGGTAGACATCGTTCAGTTGTTCGACTTCGGATTCTATATCGCGCGGTACTGCCAAGTCGACCATGAACATGGGCTTGTGTTTGCGTTTTTTGATGGCACTTTCAACTCGACCTTTACCTAAAATCGGCAATGAGCTTGCGGTTGACGAAACGACGATGTCGGCTTCTGCCAAGTGCATGGGTAACTCCGAGAGCGCGATGGCATAACCGTTAAAGCGCGTGGCCAAGGCGTGCGCTTTGTCATAGGTTCGATTGGCGATGATGATGCGTCCGATGCCGTGTTGGACCAAATGCCGTGCGGTCAATTCGATGGTTTCACCCGCGCCGATTAGGATCGCCGTTTGTTCACTTAATTTATCGAAGATTTGTTGTGCCAGTTGCACGGCGGCGAAGGCTATCGAAACAGGACTCGAGCCGATGGCGGTATCGGTCCTGACTTTTTTTGCCGCGGCGAAAGTATGCTGAAAGAGCTTGCCTAAATATTTGCCCAAGGTCCCCGCCTCATTAGCGGCTTGATAGGCTGCTTTCATTTGACCCAAAATTTGCGGCTCGCCAAGGACCATTGAATCCAAACCGCACGCGACTCGAAACATATGCCGAATTAACTGGCTGTCGTTGTAGGTATAAAGATAGGGGGATAAATCGTTAGGCTTGATGTTTCTGGTTTGAGCGACCCAATCGATTAAAATATGTTTATTTTCGTTGGATGACTCGCAATAAAACTCCGTTCGATTGCAAGTCGAAAGAATGGCGGCTTCGGAAATATCGCTTAAACGCCAGAGCTCCTTGAGTGAGGTATCTAATATTTCGGCAGGGTAAGCTAGCCGTTCTCGGATTGAAACGGGGGCGGTGTTGTAATTTATCCCTACGGCAAGAAGTGTCATCGTTTTAGATTAAGAGGTTGGAGCGAGCGTGGTTTTTAGTTTGGTGAGTCAGGCTCTTTAGGCTATTGAAATTGTTTAAAGTTGCTGCCTCGATTATGCGTGAGGAAAATTGCCGATTGAACTTAGCGGATTTTAGTTTCGTCATAGTTTGGTTTTCCGTGGCGCGCCATTGTTTGCCAAAAGTATTTTTTTAGTCAAATTTTTTAATATTTTAATTAAATAATTAAGTTTTATCCAAATGCAATGAAACAACTATCCGAACTGAAATGTTTTTCTGCTAATCTATTGCAAAACTGTATTGCAAATTATGAAGGATGTGAGTGTGTCGAATTATAAGTTAATTGCCGTAATAGCCCTTGTTTTTCTTAGTGGTTGCGGTTCCTCTCAAGAAAGAGGGCGAGCCATGGATGAGCGTGACGAGTATTCACAGAGTTCTCATGACGAGCAAGGCGTCGAATCTGCAGAGCCTCAAACAGCTATAGAGCCGGATATTATGTATATGTTGCTGGCCGCCGAAATTGCCGGCCAACGAGGGCAGTACGATGTCGCTCTAGAAGGGTATCTTGAAGCGGCAAAAAGGGTCAATGATGTTAGATTGACCGAGCGTGCGGCGAAGATTGCACTTTTTATTAAAGATAGTGAAAGAGGCGATGAAGCTGTTACGCTTTGGTTGAAACAAGAGCCTGATAATTTAACAGCGAGAAAAATTGCCTTACTATCGGCCTTAAGAAAGGAAGTAAAACCATCGGCTATCGAGCATGCCCTGTTTTTATTGGACATGGATCCAGAAGGTTTTGAGGATGCGGTTATCGAGTTAATTAGGGCGCTGGGTCAAAAAGGCAATACTGCTTTTGTATATGATGTTTTGGAAGATCTTGCCGAGCAAAGACCGAAAGAATCCACTGTTTTTTTTATTCAAGCGATGTTGGCAATGCAGTTGAACAGTAATGTGCTGGCGCAACGAAAAATTGACCAAGCTATTGAACTGCGTCCTGGTTGGGAAAAAGCTTTGTTGTTTAGGGCGCAAATAGCGGCTTTTTCAGGAGATTTGGCGAATGCAAAGGTCTATCTAACGGATTTATCGAAGCAATATCAAGATAGCTTGAAGGTCAAGAGGTTGTTGGCCCAAGTCCTGGTTAAGCTGGGCGAGTATGATGAGGCCGGCAAAGTTTATCTTGATATCATTGATGAGGAGCCGGAAGATTTTGAATCGCGATTCTCTTTGGCGCTGGTTAATTTACAGATGGAGCGAGACGATAAAGCGGAGTCTTTGTTTAAGGCCTTGATTCCTTATCCCGAATGGAGCGACCAAGCAAGCTTTTATCTGGGTAGAATTGCGGTTCGGGATGGCAGAAATAGTGATGCGTTGGTTTGGTTTGATAGAGTTTCGAGGGGCAGTTTACGCTTCGATGCTGCGGCTGCGGGGATATCTCTACTAATTAAAGATAAGCAATTTGAAGAGGCATCTGAGCGGTTAGGTCGACTTCGAGCACGCTCTGCCGATGAAAAGATGCGTGCGCTCTTGTTAGAGGCGGAGTTATATAACGAACAGAAGCTCTACATAAAGTCATTCGATTTGTTGAGCAAGGCGATTGAGGAAATGCCCGAACAAAAGGAATTGTTATATACCCGGGCTTTGGTGTCGGAGCGTATTGATCGTCTAGACGTGCTGGAGCAAGATTTAAGAAAGATACTGGCCCAGTATCCCGATGATGTGAGTGCTTTGAATGCCTTGGGTTATACCTTGGCGGATAGGACCGACCGTTACGAGGAAGCGCGGGTTTATCTTGAAAAGGCTTTGCTATTGCAGCCTGATGAGGCGGTGATTATCGATAGCTACGGATGGTTGCAATACAAGCTGGGTAATTATGAGAAGGCCTTAGAATATTTACAGAAGGCTTATTCCAAGCAACAGGAAAACGAAATTGCGGCGCATTTGGCAGAAGTATTGTGGGTCTTGGGTCGCAAGGATGAGGCGAAAAAATTATTCGAACAGACGATAAAAAAGTCGCCTGACGATGAATATCTTTTGGATTTTCAGCGGCGAATTCTTGATGCAGAATGAAAAGTCAATACGAAAAATATCGCTATGTATGGCTTGTATTAGTTCTATCGATTTTGACAGGATGCTCTGTTGCTCCGATTGCTGAATTGGCGAAGTACTCGGAAGACGGTCGTGATGAGTATTATCAATTAAGGCAATGGAGTTTGAATGGGCGTGTGGCATTGTCGGCCGGTAACGATTCATGGTCGGCAAGTGTTGAATGGCGGCGTTTCGACGACGAAGAAAATATTCGCATCGCGGGACCCTTGGGGCAAGGCGCGGTTTTTATTAATATTGCCGACGATTATGTCGATGTAGATCGTGGTCAAGGGGCTGTCAGGTATTTCGATCGCTCTGATGAGTTTGTGACCGATCAACTCGGTTTTTATGTCCCGCTTCGATCGTTGCGTTACTGGGTGGTGGGGTTGGTAGATCCTGAGTTGTCGTCTGAAGAGATAATTAATGGATTTGAGCAGGGAGCTTGGCGGGTCCTGTATAGGCAGATGCAAAATACGGAATATGGGTCTTTACCTTACAAGATGGATGTATCGAGTCAAGATGTGAGATTAAAGTTAATTATTGATCAGTGGAATGTGCATGAGTGAGGTTAAACAAAGATGGCCGGCGCCGGCAAAATTGAATTTAATGCTACGAATTGTAGGGCAAAGGGAAGATGGTTATCATTTGCTGCAAACGGTTTTTCAATTCATTGACTTGTGTGATTGGCTGGTATTCCATCCGGTAAGTGATTCGGCGATTTCATTGAAAAATCCGCTACCCGGAGTTCCGGTAGATCAGGATTTAACCTTTCGGGCAGCTAGGTTGTTAAAAGATGAAACCGGTTATCAGGGTGGCGTAGTTATCGAGATTGAAAAGCACCTGCCTATGGGAGGCGGTTTAGGTGGAGGTAGTTCCGATGCGGCAACGACTTTGGTTGCGCTTAATGATTTGTGGCAGTTAGGGCTTTCCCGAGAGCGGCTCATGCAGTTAGGCTTACGCTTGGGTGCGGACGTGCCTGTTTTTGTTTTCGGTCATAGCGCCTGGGCGGAAGGAGTTGGTGAGGTGCTTCAGAAAATTGAAGTTCCGGAGAAATGGGTTGTGGTATTAAAGCCGGATTGCCATGTCGATACAAAAGAAATATTTTCATCAAAAGATTTGACAAGAAGTAGTAAATCAATCAAAATAGCCGACTTTATTGCGGGTCAGAGCCAAAACGATTGTTTGGATGTTGTTCGCAAGTTTTACCCGTCTGTTGATGGGGCTATACGAGAGTTGTCGCAATTCTCCGAAGCAAAGTTGACAGGTACAGGAGCATGCGTTTTTGCTCAGTTTGATACAGAGTTGGCAGCTAAAAAGGCGTATTTGTCGCTGAGTGGAAAGTGGCAATCTTACCTGTGTAAAGGAATAAACAGGTCTCCGTTGTACTCAAGTCTGAATGATGCTTAAGACTGGTAAGTATATCTAAATAATTGGGCCGTCGCCAAGCGGTAAGGCACGGGGTTTTGATCCCCGCATACCCAGGTTCGAATCCTGGCGGCCCAGCCATTACCTTAACAGCGAATTAATTCAATCTGGGAGTGCCTGAATGAGTGATGCCTCTTTAATGGTGTTTTCCGGTAATGCGAATCCGGCATTGTCGGAGGGGATTGTTAAAAAGCTTAGTATGCGGCTCGGAATGGCCACAGTGGGTCGATTCAGCGACGGAGAAGTCGCGGTTGAGGTTGAGGAAAACATAAGAGGCAAGGATGTATTTGTCATTCAACCGACTTGTTCACCGACTAATGAGAATTTAATGGAGTTGCTGGTGATGATCGACGCATTTCGTCGCGCATCAGCATCTCGAATAACGGCAGTTATGCCGTATTATGGTTATGCAAGACAGGATAGGCGTTCGCGTTCTGCAAGGGTTCCTATCAGTGCTAAGTTAGTTGCCAAAATGATTGGCGAGGCCGGGGCGGATCGGGTGTTGACTGTTGATCTTCATGCGGATCAGATTCAGGGTTTTTTTGATATTCCGGTCGA
>SLIO01000450.1 GCA_007135635.1 Methylomicrobium sp.
GGTCGTTAAAAACAAGGTCGCGCCGCCTTTCAAACAAGCTGAATTCGAAATTCTGTACGGCGAAGGCGTGTCGTTTTATGGAGAATTAGTGGAATTAGGGGTGTCTTACGGACTCATTCAAAAAGCCGGCTCTTGGTACAGTTACAACGACGAAAAAATCGGGCAAGGCAAGGACAACGTTAAGCAATTTTTAAAAGAACATCCGGAAAAAGCGGCGGATATCGAAGCGAAAATCAGAGCCGAAGCTTTCGCCGGATTGCGCGTGTCGTCGGCTGAACATGTCGACGAAGAGGTTTTTACAGAAAAATAAAGTTGGGCGAATCACTGAGGCGGTATTAATTGCATGGATGCCGAGCTTAAATCGATTAAAGACGTTTGTTTACGGTTGTTGGCGCGTCGAGAACACAGTCGTCTGGAATTGAAAAACAAATTATTGTCGAGAGGACTCGATAAAGATCGGATCGAGCGGGTGATGGATGATCTGGTCGAGCAAGATTGGCTGAGCGATAGCCGTTTTGCCGAATGTTACGCGCGTCAACGGATCGAAAAAGGCTTCGGTCCGAATCGTATCGATTATGAGCTGCGACAATTAGGGATAGAAAATTTTGATTTGGAAGAGATCGTAACCGAAGTTGCGGGTAATTGGCTGAAGGTTTTAGAGCAGGTGTATCGAAAAAAATATCGTCAAGACGACACGATCACTTTGCCTGAGTGGAGTAAACGTAGCCGGTTTTTATTGCAACGAGGGTTTTCCGGTGGCATGATCTCCGCTTTGTTCGAACACTTGAACATTAAAATTAACCAGCTTTAAGATTCGGTAAGGATAAGGCGTTGAAAAATAAATGATAACATTCAATGTCATAATCCTAGTCACAACATTTGTTAAAGCTGGATTAAGTAATCCCAAGAACATTTAGTATTCGAAGATGATGAAAAACATGAGCAGTTCGGAATTGCGTTCCGCATTCCTGGATTTTTTTCGCCAACGCGGCCATTCCATCCAACCTTCCAGTTCGCTGGTTCCGGGTAACGATCCGACACTATTGTTTACCAATGCCGGTATGGTGCCGTTCAAGGACGTGTTCCTCGGACGCGAGCATCGCGACTATACCCGTGCCGCGACCAGTCAACGCTGCGTCCGTGCAGGAGGTAAGCATAACGATTTGGAAAATGTCGGTTACACGGCGAGGCATCATACCTTTTTTGAAATGCTCGGTAACTTCAGCTTCGGCGATTATTTCAAACAAGAAGCAATACATTTGGCTTGGGATTTTTTGACCAAAGAATTAGGCATTCCGGCTGAAAAATTATGGGTGACCGTTTTTGATGAGGATTCCGAAGCCGAAAAAATCTGGTTGGAAGATGTTGGTGTCGATCCAAACCGTTTTTCCCGTATCGGCGCCAAAGACAACTTTTGGGCGATGGGTGATATTGGTCCTTGCGGTCCGTGCAGCGAAATATTTTACGACCATGGTGAACAAATCCCCGGAGGGCCGCCGGGTTCACCTGAAGAGGATGGCGATCGCTTCATCGAAATCTGGAATCTGGTGTTCATGCAATACGAGCGCGACAGTGAGGGAAATCTGCATGCATTGCCCAAGCCGTCGGTCGATACCGGAATGGGCTTGGAGCGGATTGCCGCAGTCATGCAGGGCGTGCATAGCAATTACGAAATCGATTTGTTTCAGGGCTTGCTGAAGGCGGCCGCAAAACTGGCCGGGACCGACGACTTAACGAAAAGCTCGCTGCGAGTCGTTGCCGATCATATCCGCTCTTGCGCTTTTTTAATCGTGGATGGAGTTTTGCCGTCTAACGAAGGGCGAGGGTATGTCTTGAGGCGTATTATTCGCCGGGCCATTCGCCACGGTTACCGTTTGGGCATCCGTGAAGTATTCTTTTATCAACTGGTGGTGCCGCTCGTCGAGCAAATGGGTGAGGCTTATCCTGAATTGAAAAATGCTCAAAGCCAAGTCGAGCGCGTACTAAAAAAAGAAGAAGAGCGCTTTGCCGAAACACTCGAGCAAGGGATGAAGATTCTGGAGGCTTGCGTGGCCAAGCTGGAAGGTTCGACGATACCTGGAAATATCGTGTTTCAGCTATACGACACCTACGGATTCCCAGTCGATTTGACCGCCGATTTCGCGCGCGAACATCAGTTGACGATCGATCACGCCGGCTTCGAGACCGAAATGGCCGAACAGCGCAATCGGGCGCGGGCGGCAAGCAGTTTCGGCGCCGATTACAACCAGACATTAAAACTGGACGGTCAAACCGAATTCACTGGCTATCAATATCTTGAAGACAGCACCAAGATCATCGGCTTGTTTATGGAAGGCGAAGCGGTAGAAAGCTTAAACGAAGGCGATGAAGGCATTGTCGTCTTGGAAAAAACGCCGTTTTATGGCGAGTCCGGCGGACAAGTCGGCGACTGCGGGCGCATTTCGACCGAGCAAGGCGTATTCGAAGTCGTCAACACGCAAAAGCAAGGCGGCGACTTGTTCTTGCATCGAGGCAAGCTGTTGTCGGGAAGCTTATCCAGTGGGGAGGCTTGTACCGCGAGCGTCGATAAGATCAAACGAAAAGCGACCGAGTTGAATCACACGGCGACGCATCTTTTGCATGCGGCCTTGCGCGAAGTATTGGGCGACCATGTTGCGCAGAAAGGTTCCTTGGTGAATGCCGAGCGCTTACGTTTCGACTTTTCTCATTTTGAACCGATGACACCCGAGCAAATCGCTGCGATCGAGCGCTTGGTCAACGAACAAATTCGTTTGAACGAGCCGGTCTTGGCTGAAGTCATGGCCAAGGAAGAAGCAATGCAAGCCGGGGCAATGGCCTTATTCGGCGAGAAATATGGCGATGAAGTTAGGGTCTTGCGTATTGGTGGTTTTTCGACCGAATTGTGCGGAGGCACGCATGTCGATCGCGCTGGCGATATCGGTTTGCTTAAAATCATTGGCGAAACGGGGGTTGCCGCCGGCGTTAGAAGAATTGAAGCAGTTACCGGTAATGCCGCGTTGGATTGGATCGACAGCCGCGATAAAGCCTTGGCGATCATTGCAGGATGCCTAAAAAGCGCGCCGGAAAAAGCAGCCGATAAAGTTGAACAATTGCTTGAAAAAAATAAGCAATTGGAAAAAGAATTGGAGCGTTTGAAAGCGAAATTGGCAAGTTCCGCCGGCGGCGAATTGAGCAGTCAAGCCGTCGAGATAGAAGGCGTTAAGGTATTAGCGGCTAAAATCGACGATAGCGATCCGAAAGCGCTACGCGACATGCTTGACCAATTACGCAACAAACTCGGCAGTTCGGCGGTGGTTCTTGCGACTGTCAAAGATGATAAAGTTAGCCTGATAGCGGGAGTATCGAAAGACTTGGTTTCTAAAATCAAAGCCGGTGATTTGGTCAATGTGGTAGCCACGCAAGTCGGTGGTAAAGGCGGCGGCCGACCCGATATGGCTCAAGCGGGAGGCAATAACCCGGCGGCATTGCCGGAGGCGCTCAACTCAGTTGCGCAATGGGTTCGGGAACAGCTCGGCGCTTATTTTAAAGGTTATTGAATAATGGGATTATTCGTATATAAATTCGGTGGAACATCGGTTGGTTCTGTCGAGCGAATCAAAGCGGTAGCGGGAAAAGTAAAACAAGTTCATGACCAAGGGGATCAATTGGTTATCGTCGTCTCCGCAATGAGCGGCGAAACGAATCGATTGATTGCTTTGGCGAATGAACTCCAGAAATACCCGAACTCCCGAGAGATGGATGTTTTATTGTCGACCGGCGAGCAGGTGACGACGTCCTTGCTGAGTATGGCGTTGCATGAATTGGGTTGCCCGGCCTGTTCCTATACCGGCGGACAAGTTAAAATTCTCACCGATAGCAGTCATACCAAGGCTAGAATTATCCATATTGACGATAAAAGAATGCGCGCTGACTTGTCGGCGGGACGCGTAGTTGTCGTTGCAGGCTTCCAAGGTGTCGACGATAAGGGCAATATTACGACATTGGGACGCGGCGGATCAGATACGACGGCAGTTGCTTTGGCGGCAGCTTTGAAGGCCGATGAGTGTTGTATATTTACCGACGTCGACGGTGTCTATACAACCGATCCGCGGGTCGAGCCGAATGCTAGGCGATTGGACAAAATCACCTTCGAGGAAATGCTTGAA
>SLIO01000444.1 GCA_007135635.1 Methylomicrobium sp.
CAATGGAATCGGCCGATTTTTTGGCCTATTGTGCTCGTTTTATTGCTGTTCGCGGCCTTGATTGTTCCGGCAGTGATCGCTTATCGCCGTAAAATCAGAGCGACTGCTAAGAGTTATAAATGATCGATAAGGTTTTGCCGACTCGGCCAGGTTGCTCTCGTTATCAGTGCTAGACGATTGTTTACCGCTTTTCTATTAAATGAGGTTTTGGAGACCTAGCGTTGATTCAATATATCATCCGACGAATTTTATATGCATTTCCGCTGTTGTTGGGCGTTAACATTCTGACGTTTGTGCTTTTTTTTGTCGTCAACAGTCCGGACGATATGGCGCGTATGCAACTCGGGCACAAGCATGTCACCGAGCAGGCCGTTGAAAACTGGAAACAGCAGCGAGGTTATCATTTACCGTTGTTATGGAACGCTGAGGTCAGGGGGGCAAGCAAGGTCACTGAAACGATTTTTTTTCAAAAATCGGCAGGTTTGTTTTGGTTCGATTTCGGAATCTCCGACAGCGATCGGCGTAATATCGGCGCCGATATCAAGCAGCGGATGTGGCCTAGTTTGGCTGTGGCGTTGCCGACTTTAGTGCTTGGGCTGATCACAAACATTTGCGTCGCCTTGCTAATGGTTTTGTTTCGGCGCTCTTATCTTGAATTCGGCGGTATTGTGTTTTGTGTTGTGTTGATGTCAATTTCGTCGTTGTTTTATATCATTGGTGGACAATTTTTTATCGGTAAGCTGCTGAGGCTGGTACCGATCTCGGGCTATGATGAAGGTTTGCAAGCCTTTAAGTTCATTGCGCTGCCGATAGCCATCGGTGTGTTTGCCGGTATCGGTTCCGGCGCGAGATGGTACAGAACCCTGTTTTTGGAAGAAGTGGAAAAGGATTATGTGCGAACCGCGAGAGCCAAAGGTCTGTCCGAGACTCAAGTACTCTTCCGGCATGTTTTAAAAAACGCGATGATTCCAATATTGACCGGCGTGGTCGTGATATTGCCGTTGTTATTTATGGGAAGTTTGATCATGGAGTCGTTTTTCAGTATTCCGGGGTTAGGTAGTTATACGATCGATGCGATCAATAGTCAGGATTTTGCGATCGTCCGGTCGATGGTCTTTCTTGGTTCGGTGCTTTATATCGTCGGACTGTTATTGACCGATATTTCCTATACCTTAGTAGACCCTAGAGTCAGGTTTTCATAATGGTTATATTAGGGACCGATGCGCTTATCTTTGTTTTGCTTGCCGGCATGATCGTATTGTCGGTTTATATGCTGCGCAACCCTCGGATGAGAAGGCCATTGCGGCAAATAGGCTCCAGTAAGACCGGCATGGTATCGTTGACCGTGCTGTTGTTTTTCGTGGTGGTGGGTTTGCTGGATTCGCTACATTTTCATTCGAAAGCGTCCAATGAAATTATCAGTGTTTTGGATCAATGGCTTTCGCCGATTCGGTTGCATGGTGAAAAAACCTATTCTGCACCATTTGCGGCTCATCTTTTCGGTAAGGAGTTGATGGTGCTCGAAGACGGAAGTCCGGCTTGGACTTACCCGCGATTGCAATACGGCGGCGCTCATTTGGATGATCCGGAAAAAGAACTATTAAACGACGTTTTAATGAAGGCGGCGGTCGGTTTCGTTAAAACCGCGATACCCGCGGCTATAGTGCTTTTTTTATTAGGGCAAAAGCTTCGACACCGGCAAAATGCATTAATCAGTCACGCTTCAACCAAGGCTGTTACTTGGACTGTGTTTTGGATAGCGGCATTGTGCGGTACATTGCTTGAGTTGTCGTCCTATTATCACGTTTTAGGCACCGATAAAGTCGGCGAGGATGTGTTGTACGAGGCAATTAAAAGCATTAGAACAGGACTCGTTATCGGGACGCTGACGACGCTGATTATGCTGCCACTGGCAATCGTATTTGGTATTCTCGCGGGTTTTTTCCGAGGTTGGGTCGATGATACGATTCAATATTTGTACACAACCCTCAATTCGATCCCGAGTGTATTGTTGATTGCCGCGTCGATTCTGCTCGTACAAGTTTATATGGCGAAAAATGAAGAACAGTTCACGAGCCTGATCGTTCGCGCCGATATGAGGTTGCTGTTTTTATGCATGATTTTGGGCGTGACCAGTTGGACAGGACTATGCCGTATGCTGCGTGCGGAAACGCTGAAGCTACGCGAAATGGAATATGTACAAGCGGCTTCGGCGCTCGGAGTCAGGCGAAGAGTCATTTTATTTCGGCATATTTTGCCGAATGTGATGCATATCGTATTGATTTCTGTCGTGCTTGATTTCAGTTCTCTGGTATTGGCCGAAGCGGTGTTGTCGTATATCAATATCGGCGTCGATCCGACCACGCATAGTTGGGGAAATATGATTAACGGTGCCCGGCTCGAGATGGCGCGCGAACCGGTGGTTTGGTGGTCGTTGACGGCATCGTTCCTATTTATGTTTACGCTAGTGCTCGCTGCCAATTTATTTGCCGATTCGGTTAGGGATGCATTCGACCCGAGGCGCATGGGATGAACCAAAGCCCCGTTCTTGAAGTTAAAAATCTAACAGTCAAATTCGGCACCGATAATCCGGTAGTCGATGCCATCGGCTTCGAGGTGCATGCCGGCGAAACGTTCGCTATCGTTGGCGAATCGGGTTCGGGTAAATCGATTACCGCGTTATCGGTGTTGCGGTTATTGCCGGTCAATGCAAGCGTTGAGGCGGATGAAATTAACCTGAATGGCCTCGATCTATTGCGCAAGGCCGAATATGAGCTCTGTAAAATTCGCGGCCGACGGATTGGATTGATTTTTCAGGATCCGATGTCGTCGCTTAATCCGGTCATGACGGTCGGCGAGCAAATTGCTGAAGTGCTTAAATTACATTTCTCGATGACTAAGCAAGCGATTCGTCAGCGCGTTATCGAATTATTGACTCGGGTTGAAATTCCGGAACCCGAAAAGCGAGTCGGCGAATATCCTCATCAATTATCGGGTGGACAGAGGCAGCGGGTCATGATAGCGATTGCGTTGGCCGGCGAACCCGATTTATTGATCGCCGACGAACCGACTACCGCGCTGGATGTGACGATTCAGGCGCAAATCTTGGCGCTGCTTAAGGCGATTCAACAGAAGACCGGAATGGCGTTATGGTTGATCAGTCATGATTTGGCATTGGTTTCGACGATGGCCGATCGCATCGCCGTGATGCAAAAAGGTAAAATCGTCGAGACAGGGCAGAGCGCTGCTATATTTCATAATCCTAAGCATCCTTATACGCGAAAATTGCTCGATGCCTTGCCATCGATGGAGAGTTGTCTCGGTCATAAAGGAGAGCAAAAATCCCCATTACTGAAGATCGATGATTTCAAAGTCTATTATCCAATCAGGAAAGGAATCTTTAAGCGAGTCGTCGGCCATGTGCAGGCTGTCGATGGCGTTAGCTTCGACATTGAACGAGGTAAGACCCTGGCCTTGGTTGGCGAATCGGGTTGCGGAAAGACAACGCTCGGCAAAGCGCTATTGAATTTGATTCCGGCGTATTCCGGGCAGGTGATCATGGAAGGCGTGGCATTGCATAAGCTGACCGGTGAAGCTTTGCGGCGCAAACGGGCCGATATTCAAATCGTATTTCAAGATCCGTTTTCGTCGATGAACCCAAGAATGTTGGTTGGCGAGATTGTCGACGAAGGAATTAGGGCGTTGTATCCCGAAGTTGGCACGGCCGAAAGACAAGCGAGAGTCGCCGAATTACTTGAACGGGTCGATTTACCACCGGATAGCGCGCATCGTTATCCGCATGAATTTTCGGGAGGTCAGCGGCAGCGGATTTGTATTGCCCGAGCGTTGGCCGTGCAACCGAAAATGATTGTTTGCGACGAACCGACTAGTGCGTTGGATGTTTCGGTTCAGGCGCAAATTATCGAGTTGTTGAAGGCTTTGCAGAAAGAACAAGGCGTCAGTTATTTATTCATTACGCATGATCTTGGTGTCGTTGCAGAAATTGCCGACGAAGTGGCGGTTATGTATCGCGGCAAGATCGTCGAACATGGTGTTGTTGAGCAAGTGTTGCACCATCCGAAAAATTCCTACACGCGAGAATTGTTGTCGTCTGTGCCTCGCTTGCAAATTGCGGCCAGATAAAAATAAAAAAGGGCTCGAA
>SLIO01000303.1 GCA_007135635.1 Methylomicrobium sp.
GGAGCATTTTTCTGCTGCTTTGTGTCAGACTAGTTGTCGCAATTTTGATGCCCTACTACACGCCATCCTTGACGTTCGAGCTTCCGTCCAGCCACCCCGTAAATGGGGTTCTCGATAGGCATACCCCATACCCAATAAAATTGAACGATTATTAAGTAAGAAGAGAGGTTACCGTCCCTTTGCAAAACAATTTTGCTCTCCGGAAAGGTTACTCAAAATTTACGAATAACCTCTTCAAATATCCTATTATCTTCATGTGTTTCATGGTTAAACTGCCGAATTTAAGTAAAAGCGTTACTTTTGGCGCTTTTCTATCAAACAACGCATTGTAATGGTGCAAAAAAGACAAGTTGGATCGACTCATACCCTCGGCACATCCCCAATCAATTTTGCGATTTGGCCGTTAATATTAAGGCATAATCGCCTACCTTCATTGCTTTGCGTTTTATTTACAAAAGCGGCATAAATATTGCTTTATATAAATTGAATTTGGAATTATGGGATTGCGAGGTAATCTGTTCTAGATTCCTTTTCAAAGGGTCATGTTATTTTCGATTTACTCTTGTTCAAGGGGATTATCATGAAAAAAGTTGCCGTTCGACAAATGACAAAAAGCGAAGACCGAAGTGGTTTGATCAAAATGGTGGTGTTACAGCTTGTTTCCGTCACTGTATTGGTTGCAATTCAATTGATGTAGCTTTTTGTTTGGCCAATGGCGCAAAAACCGATCTTTGCCAAAAACAATGATTTTTGACTCATTAACAGGTTCTGAGCGCTTAACTTTAAACTTTCAAACCCTTCCCATGTGCCTATATAAAGTAGGCATCCACAGCCAAGGATGGCTTGCCAAGAGCATCAATTGTCTAGAGCTCCAACTTCGTTTTTAGTAGGTTCTTTTTCGACAACTTCTTTGCCATTCTCGACCGATGTGTGCGCTTCCATTGCGTGCCTTAGCCAACTGTACAAACGCTTGACTATCATTGTGTCATCATCATCGATACTCACTTGCCGATAATCCTTATTGTCTTTTGCCGCCAAACGTCTTTTCGCAGCACTATCGGTCACTTCGGGTATATCTCTACTGCTGAATAAATCCAGTAACGGCATTTGGGTTTGTTTAATGAATGCTGTGGTTTGCGCGGCTTTATGACGCGCTGCAGGAACAGAGACGCCAATCATCGCCAATGCTTTGACATCGCCTTGCAAATCGCTTTGAGCCTGCAAAGCCATTAACGCCCCCAAGCCATGCCCGACGATCACAATATTTTCGTAGTCCTTGCTTTCTAAGAACCTTACCGCCGCCCGTATACGAGACGTTGCATCGGTAAACATAGCAAAATAATCCTCACTCTCGGCCCCCGCCTCGCGTATCGGCATTTGCAGTGCTAAAGTCGACCAGCGATGTTTTGGTAATTCGGTTCTAAGCCCATGAATCAATGGCTTTCTGTCCGGATGCGCATCTTTATCGTGCAATATAATTGCGGCTTCTTTAATGTCAGGATATTCGGTCTCGGTGTAGAGACTCAAGAATTTGCGCCCATCGACTTCTAGCCAGACGGCTTCACCAATGCTCAAGGTTTTGATAATTCGATCGGCAAAATCAGCCTCGCGGGCGATATCGGTTGCACCACAAGACACCACCCAAACGCCGCTTATAAGCATAAGCCAGAATTTTGACCCATTCACTGCTTAACGATCCTTTTACTTATACTTCGCGCGGTCATGTTTGCGGATTTTATGGCAATGCTATTTGTTCGGTAGCAAGGCTCGAAAACAGGCGCATAGCAAGCTATGTAACTGTTTTCGCAACGCCGCTATCGGACAAAAGAGCGCGTTAGCTTACCAGCAAATGTGGCCGAGCGAAGCATAATATCATCGCGAGACCATTTGCATTTTACGGTAACGCGATTTGATCGCCATCGCCAAATCGTGAACCGCCATCGCATAATAAGAACTTTGGTTATAGCGAGTAATGACATAAAAATTGCGATGACCAATCCAATAATCATCGCCAATGGATTTTCTCAGTAATATTAAATGCAACGGCCCCTCGCATTGACAATGGCGCGCCGGAATAACGCCCGCTTGCTTAAATTGTGACAACGAATATTGGTAATTGACGCCGGTTTCAAGCGCATGAGCTTGCGCACCGTTCAGTTTAGCGGGCGTTACAACGGGCTGCCCTGATTGCCAGCCGTGTTGCGCGAAATAATTAGCCACACTGCCGATAGCATCTTCCGGATTCCATAAGTCCTTGCGACCATTCCCGTTAAAATCGACAGCCCATTTTAGAAAACTGGTCGGCATAAATTGACCCAAGCCCATAGCACCGGCAAACGAACCGACCGGTTTGGATGGATCGAAACCTTCTTTACCGGCCATGAGTAGAAAGTTTTCGAGTTCACCGCGAAAATAGTCGCCGCGCCTTTTATAGTCGAACGCTAGAGTCGTCAAGGCATCAATGATTCGGTGATTGCCAATATAACCGCCATAGGATGTTTCAACGCCTAGAATGCCCAAAATATACTCTGCCGGAACACCGTATTTATCTTCTGCGCGTCGTAAAGTCTCACCATGTTTCATCCAAAACGAAACACCACTGTTGATATGGCGTTCGTCCAAAAATTGCCCGCGATACCGCGTCCAGCCGCCGGGCGCCGGCTTCGCACCCGGTTTTGCGGCTTGATCCGATTTATGCAAGTAATCCAAGGTCCATTGTTTTCGTTTGGCCTGAGAAAATAAGCCATTTAAATAATCACGGCTGAAACCGTGCTTTTGAACCATGCCATCAATAAAACGCTGCAAATCGCTATATCCTGCATAGTCTCCGGAAACCGACGCGGCGCGATAGGCCCCGATTTGTTTTGGCGGCACGGATTTCGAAACCGATCTATTCATTACCGGAGCCGATGATTTATCGGCAGCTTTTTGAATCGACGGGTGCTGCTGAGCCGTTGAAGAACATCCGGTTAGCATTAAAATGACGACGGCTAATTTTTTATACATCTAGGTTACCTGGTAGAAATACTCGATACGGATCCCTATTATATGTTCCTGAAATTCAAATTAAGAGTTAAAAATTTATTCCAATCCACAATGACGTTCTTAACCCACACTACATTAAAACAATCGTTGCCTTTCGGTAATTTGCCAAAGAAAAACGTAACACCCTAATGCCGCTAGCAAATGCTTAAGAGTATGCCCGCTAATACCATATAGCCAATGATAGACGCTAAGATCGGCTACTTCAAAAGCCTTCGCTAGCCCATATAAGCCGAAAAAAATCCAATAGGTCCGCCCATGGGAAAAACGGGGTTTATACATCACTAGTATCAACGGCAGCAACAATAACGGCAAGAATTGAACTAGACCGTATAAACGTAAATCGCCATGGCCTTGCAGCTCGCTATAGTACCAGTAAAAAACAGAAGACAAACCAGTCAACAATAGAGGATACAGTAACTTCGACGCAACCTCTTCAGATATATACTCGCCAACAATAACCGAAAAAAATGACATAAAAGCCAAGGTCATCGGCAATCTATCCCAAATCAACGTGCGATTATTCGGGTCCAGATGATAATAGATCGAACCGAATCCCACCAAGGCTACGCTGCTAAAAAATAGTATGTAAGACGGTAAAACGACATCGACGATTTTAGAACGATCGACGGAAAAAAGAGTCTTGACACCGACTAGCCCTACCAAGATAAAAGGCAAGTTAGACGCCACATTGAAAAAATGATTAATACCGAGCATTTCTCTTTGATCGGCAAACTCATGATAAAACCGATCTTGGGGAATTGACGGAAAAAAAAACATCAAAATCACAGAGATCAAAGCGATGGCTATCAATATCGAAGCCCGGTAATCGAGATTATTTGTCATCATCAAGCACCCTTCGAGAATTGCAAAAAGGACCATAGTCGTTCATTTTTGAAGGCCATTTCAAGTATTTATAAAGGTTCCTGATAAACAACTACCCGATTACGCCCACTATTCTTGGCTCGATACATCGCCTTATCGGCTGCTTCGATCATTGCAGGATAACTTTTATACTCCGGAGAATATACGGCCAATCCAACACTGACTGTCAGTTCATGATTTTGAAACCGCTCGCTCATCAGTTTGCCACGCCTCTCGATTTCA
>SLIO01000234.1 GCA_007135635.1 Methylomicrobium sp.
ACGCCACGTCTGCCTCGGACAATTCGCCTTCGGCCGGATGGTAACGCACCGACGGCAGCAATGGCCGCGCCGCGACTTCACCCGGCGAGACTAGCTGTTCGATGTCGAAAATTCGGATTTCCGAGTCGGCCTGATCGGCGCGCGAATAAGCCACGACCGTATGCGTCGTACCGAGGTCGATGCCGACCAGAAATTGAGGATTTTGTTTTTGCACGGTGGAGTTATTGAAGCGATAGTATGGCTTTATTTATTGTTTCTCGCGCAGAGGCGCAGAGGCGCCGAGAAAGCATTTAACCCAATGTAGATGGATAATTTTGCATCAATGCTCTTTGGCGGAAGGAGCCTAGTAGCAACGAAAAAAGCTTCAACTCTCTGCGCCTCCGCGCCTCTGCGCGAGATAATTTCCTGGTTCCCAAGATCCTCCGTGGAAACCCATTACCCGAATTAATCTTCTTCGCCGGCTCGCACGTCGAACTCGACTTTCCAGCGCTTGCCGTCTTGGCGCGAGACCGCATGCAATTCGAGAGTACCGACTTCGGTTACGGCCGAAGTGAGATGCACAGGCACGACCTCCCCGACTCTTCTTCCTTCCTCAGGCAAGGTGATCTCGATTTCATCCAGTTCTTCGAGCTCTTCATCGGTCCAATAATCCAAACGGGTACCGACTCGATCCTCGCGGCGGGTATTCGAACTGAAAAAGCGGAAACGTACCGGCTCACCGATGACCAATCCGAATTCATCGTCGGGCAATGCCGCCTCAGTGCCTTCTTCCATGCCGAACGGCGCGATACAAAGCGCTTCGATTTCGGGCGGCATGCCTGGCACAGCCGGCATTGCGCTCTCGATACCGACATAATAAGAAGCCGCCGTACCGCCTTTGATCCGGACGCCTTTACCTTTACGTACATAACCGAAATAGGCGGCTCCGCGTGCGACGGCCAAATCGAGGTCGGCACCTTCGAGTAAGCGCGCTTCGGGTGCTTGCTCTCCAGTCAACCAGCTATTTAGGACCTCCATCAAGCGCTCAGCCAGCGGCGCGGCTTTCAATACGCCGCCATTGAACAGCACAGCTGTCGGATGCAAAAACGATGCATGCTCAGGTAGATTGATATCTTTTAAGTCGTCGGTCGCGTTGAGTTGTTTGGCCAAAAACGCCGCCAAATGCCGTGTAATCCCGGCATCTTGAGCATAAGGCAAACCCGCCGTACGCAAACCGCCACGAGGACGACTGATCGGCCGATCTGACGCGGCTACTCTCGGGAAAAACCCATCGACCAACACATTATTGATCTCTTCACGCGTCAATTCTGTACGCAACGAACCGCCGATCAACGACGAACCGCGATTCGGAACAACCAGCGGCATCACATCTAACGAGGGATCGTTGAAAATCTTTTCTTTCGCTTCGCGGCAGCCATGGGTTAAGGCTTGAATCTGCCATGACTCTAAGCGCTTACCGTCCTTTTCGAGCTTGGCTTTAACGGTATAAGCTAAAGCCAGATCCATATTATCGCCGCCAAGCAAGATATGGTCGCCTACCGCGACGCGCGTGAGTTCCAGGTTGCCGTCCTGCTCGGTGACCGCGATCAACGACAAGTCGGTCGTACCGCCGCCGATATCGATGACTAACAGAATATCGCCGACTTCGGTTTGTTTACGCCATTCTCCGTTACTTCTCTCGATCCAGCTATACAATGCCGACTGCGGCTCTTCAAGCAAGAGTGCTTGTCCCAATCCGACGAAACGCGCAGCTTCAACAGTTAGTTCACGTGCGGCAGGGTCAAATGAAGCCGGCACCGTAATCGTCAGATCCTGACTAGCCAACGGCGCATCGGGATGCAATTGCATCCAGGCATCGCGCATGTGCTGTAAAAACGCGACAGTCGCTTGAAAAGGCGAAACCCGTTCGACTTCTTCGGGCGCCTCGGCCGGCAGAATTGGCGCCTTACAATCAACACCGGCATGGCATAGCCAACTTTTCGCACTGGAAACCAGTCGAATCGGGGTTTTGCTTCCTAGACCACGAGCGATCTCACCGACTAAAAATTCAGGCTTCGGGGTCCAAGGCAAAGTCGTCGAGCCTTCTGCCAGTTCGGATTGATGCGGCTGATATAAAAAAGACGGCAACTGCATCAATTCCTCAACCGCACCCGGCGAAGTCAACTGAGGTATTGCCATGACTTCTTGAACATGAACATCCTCATCGCTTTGACTTAAATCGACATAGGACAACACGCAATGCGTCGTACCTAGGTCGATTCCAACCGAAAAACGGGGCCCGGAATGCTCGAACGGGGCTTGCTCGACATTGTTGTCTTCCAACGGACCGTCTTCGGTTGATGCATTTTGAGTCACATCAGCGTTAAGCGCGCCTTCGCCTGGATTTTCCGAGCGTAAATGTCCGAACAAACTTTTCATAACTCTACCTCAGCCGGAGCGACAATCTTGGCATTATGCCCCGCAGTCAATTTAGGCAGGCGAATATCGGTCACTTGCCAGCCTCTATGAATCAATGTACCGGTAAACGGCGCATCACCGACAATATTGCCGGTCAATCTAACCGCCGAAGCATCGAAACCTTTTGGCAAGGTGATTTTAGAACCCTCTTGGCCTTCATGAACGACCACGAGTTTAAAATGTTCGTTAATCGCCTTATTGCAACCTTCATGAACAACCCTTGCAGCCACACCGATATCGGCATCGTTGTAAGCGGTAATATCCTCTTTGATGAAGTCGATGAAGCGCGCTTCTTTTTGCAGCAAATTCAATAATTGCAAAGCCGCATCCGGTGTCGCTTCTTTTAGCACAACCGGCTCCGGTGCCGGCGCTTGTACGACTTTTTCGACTTCGACGATTTTCTCGACAACTTTAATTTCAGGCTCGGGTATCTTGACGTTTTCGGCCAGCAAGGCGGCAGACTTGCGCAAGGCTTCTTCAAGCAGTTTTTTTCTGCCTCTGGCTATACCGATCAACATGGCTATCAATAAAACGATCAACAAAATCGCTAGTAAAGCCACTGTTCCCGCCAAGCAAACATGCCATAAATCGAAGGTGGTCGGCTTAAGGGTTAAATCTATCGTATAGGTCGTATTCATAACATCCGCACTAATTTGATTATTGTTGTCCGGCTTTACGCGCGGATTCGATGAACATCATTTCTCTGAGCACATCGCGCGTGGTTTGAATGCGCATTTGCTTCAAATGCCGGTCGGCAATCACCTCCGGCACTTTTTCTTCGAGATACACACTTCTCATATCGGCCAGAACATTCTCGCATTTCTTAACGATGGCTTCGGTACCTTTTCTAACATCTTGCGGTTTTGCCGAAGCCACCTGTAACTCGTTGGCAATACATTTCTTATAATGATATTGCGACTCTTGAATTTTCTTGATCGTCGCTTCGGAAAGCGATGTATTGTGCCATTCGTTTTTGGCATCGTCCGCTTGCGCGGACAAGGAAATTAAAAAGAACGCTATTATTAAAACCTGTTTCATCGTATTTCCCGTATCAATTGAATTAGTGTGAAAAGATTTTACGCGAACAGACGGCAAATGAACAACAAAGCAGGAGCGGAGCTAATTTTGCGAATTGTGTCTTGTTTCTATCTGAACACAAAAGTAAGTATTCAGCCCCTGATAGCAAACAACGGCAATTCAAAAGTAATTAATGGCCTCCCCTTTTGAAAAAGGAGGATTGAGGGGGATTGATTTAAAAATCTCCCCTAACCCCTATTTTTTTCCAGAGAGGGGGGCTGAATATACTTACACACAAAACCGATCATTTAAGGCAAAGCCCCGGATTGATTAGGGGATCATATAACCCAACCATTTTTTTTATCGACCCACCGTAAACACAACCAATACCAAACCGACATCGGTAACATCATCGCCACCCAACTCCAATCATCGATCAAAAATAAGGTTTCTATCCATTCGCTGCCTTCAAACAGAGTTACCCAAGGTATACAGTAAACGGTAAACAACAACGAGCTCCATAGCAAAATCAAAGCTCCTCGACGCGTTTCTATACTGGAAAAGGCCAAAAATACCCAAAGAGGTGTTTTATCAGTTTTTTGCATAATGAGTGATCCTTTGTGATGTCTTGTAATGAAAAATTTTTTTTTTCGGAGTTGTGCGGTTTGCATA
>SLIO01000430.1 GCA_007135635.1 Methylomicrobium sp.
AGCTTTGCGGCCGCGAAAAACAGCCCGCACTTGGAAATCTTCCGTAAAAAAGGCATCGAAGTGCTACTGCTGTCAGATCGTATCGACGAATGGCTGGTATCGAGCCTGACCGAATTCGATGACAAGCACATGCAATCGGTCGCGAAAGGCGATCTGGACTTGGGCAAACTGGAAGACGAAGAAGAGAAAAAACAGCAAGAAGAAATCAACAAAGACTTCGATTCGGTCATCAATCAAATCAAAGAAGTGCTCAAAGACAACGTCAGCGAAGTGCGCCTGTCGCACCGTTTGACCGACTCCCCTTCATGCCTAGTCAGCGATATTTACGGAATGAGCCTAAACATGGAGCGGATCATGAAAGAAGCCGGCCAAAAAATGCCGGGCAGTAAGCCGATCTTTGAACTGAACCCGAATCACGCCTTAGTTACTCGCTTAAAAGAAGAACAAGACGATCAGCGCTTCGCGGACCTAACGCACATCCTGTTCGATCAAGCAATTTTAAGCGAAGGCGGACAATTGGACGACCCGTCGGCATTCGTGCATAAACTGAACCAACTTCTGCAGGGACTGCTGAAATAAACTCAGAAAAGGCCGGGCAACCGGCCTTTTTATGCCTCTTTAAAAACTGCGCAGCAAACATTACGAATAAAAGATTATGAGGTCGCCCGATGCAACGGAAGACCTTTCGTCAATTGCCGAATTTATACTTCGCGCGGCCACATTTGCTGGAAAGCTGGCGCGCTCTTTTGTCCGGTAACTGCGTTACGAACATGAATCTAGGTAAGGGGCGTGAGCAGGAGCGGAAGCTTTGCGAAAACAGTTACATAGCTTGCTATGCGCAAGTTTCGAGCCTTGCTACCGAATTAAATAGCATTGCCATAAAAGCCGCAAACATGACCGCGCGAAGCATAGCACCAAGCATTCTAGAAAATCAGCACCCCCAAATTGAGTCGATTTTTCACTCCAACAGGAGTCGGTATAAGGCTATTGGCCGGCACTCCGACACCGAAATCGTCATCATAACAATTGGGTAAGGCGGACGTGATTCAAATTGCGCCTCTAAACTCCGTAATAGCATCCTTGCAGTCAAGGCCTTGTGAAGAAGCTCCATGGGTACTATGAATGCCAATATTGCATAAGATCATGATAACCCTGCAATAGGCCAATGCAAAGAAAAAATCGGCATTTCCGCCTTCCATAACGACTAGATCCGTCATAAAGTATCGGCCGACGAAAACATCAACTTCAGTTAATGTTAATGAGGAATAATCCATGAAATGCATATCATCATTGCAACTGTGCTCAACGATCGCAATCAGCCTATCGATATCTTTCGGTGCTTATGCCGAAGCCAAACAACCGGCAGCACCCGTGCCGAACGGCATCGAAATGCCGAAAAATTACCAAAACTGGCAACTAATCGGCGTCGCGCACCGAACCGATAACAATTCACTGCGAGCGATACTCGGCAACAGCATCGCTGTCAAAGCCGCCCGTAGCGGCAATACCAACCCGTGGCCAGACGGCACGATACTGGCCAAACTGGTCTGGAAAGACAGGCAGCACCCGCTCTGGGAAGCCGCGACGGTTCCAGGTGACATCCAGCATTTCGAATTCATGCTCAAGGACACCCAAAAATACCAGGCGACGCAAGGCTGGGGCTACGCCCGCTGGGTCGGTAAGGAATTGAAGCCTTACGGTGAAAACGCCGATTTCGCACAAGAATGCGCCGCCTGCCACAGCAAGGCCGAAAAAACCGATTACGTGTTCACCCTTCCGGCCGGGATGCCTTGATCGTCCGAGGAAACGATGAAAAATACCGTCAGCGTAAAAGCTCCCTTACAGTATCGGAACCAGATTGCCAGGTTATACGGTCGTCATCACTGAAACCGAGAACACGCGACCGAATCGCCCAGAGCCTCGGCGCGGTTCAGAAACGGCCGTTAGACGCCTGACCGGGTGTCTTCGAAGATACCGGCTAGCGGAGCGCCGTTCTGGTTACGCCAGTAGATGCAAAGTATAAGTCCAGCAGTGCACAGGAAGGCTTCAAGCTACGCGAAGGCATTGGCGTTCCTTGATAGCCAGCCCCCTACGTCGGCTTCGACCGCATACAACAGCGCAAAATGATATAAAGCATTTGTAAATGGCAGGTCAATCCGGCAATAGCCATTGCAACGATCAAAAACACCAAAACAACAGAAAGCAAGTAGGAAAGTTGCATAATAGAACGTTGTTGATACAATGCTCCTGATAAGCCGAACCTTGAGCTTATATTCCCGTACGACAGTGTAATTTAAAGACTTGTCGTCCGCCTTAAAAGTTGACTTTTAGGAAAAAATCCTTAAATTTACACACCTGGCGCGGCACTTGTAATAGTTCTCCTGTAGAGGGAATGATCGTCGCCCCATAAATGCTTAAAACTAATATTAGTCTTTAAAAATCATAACCCGTATTCTGTTGTGTAACAGGATACCAGGAGGAAAAATATGAAGAAGCCTGTCAAAAGCTGGCTGATTGCCTCAACTGTCGCTGCCTTGCTTGCAGTACCTGCAGTATCTCAAGCCAATAGCGAAGTCGAAAAATTGACCAAGAACCCTGCGAACTGGGCGACTTGGGGCGGTAACTATCACGGTACCCGTTACAGTGAACTTAAAGAAATAAACACTTCCAACGTCAAAAACTTGCAACCGGCATGGACTTTTTCAACCGGCGTTCTGCGGGGTCATGAAGGTGGACCATTGGTTGTGAATGATGTTTTATACATTCATACGCCATTCCCTAACACGGTTTACGCGATCGATCAAAAATCGCAAGCGGTCATCTGGGAATACACGCCCCAACAAGACGCCGATGTCACCATCCCTGTGATGTGCTGCGACACCGTCAACCGCGGATTGGCCTACGGCGATGGTAAAATTTTCCTGCAACAATCCGATACCGTTTTGACTGCGTTGGATGCCAAAACAGGTAAACGAGTATGGAGCGTTCAAAACGGCGATCCTAAATTGGGCATGACCAATACCCAGGCACCTTTGGTCGTCAAAGACAAAGTCATTACCGGTATTTCCGGCGGCGAATTTGGCGTACGCGGCTTCTTAGCGGCTTACAACATCCGCACCGGCGAGTTGGATTGGAAAGGCTATAGTATGGGTCCTGATGCCGACACCTTGATCAATCCTACAAAAACCACAACTTGGAAAGACGGGAAAGTTCAACCGGTCGGCAAAGACTCGAGCACCAGCACTTGGGAAGGCGACCAATGGAAAATCGGCGGAGGTACCACTTGGGGATGGTACAGCTACGATCCTGAATTAAACCTAGTTTATTACGGATCCGGCAACCCATCGACTTGGAACCCGGCACAACGCCCTGGCGACAACAAATGGTCAATGTCTTTATGGGCTCGCGACGCGGACACCGGGGAAGTGAAATGGGTTTACCAAATGACTCCGCATGACGAATGGGATTACGACGGCATCAACGAAGTCGCGCTGGTCGATCAAGAAATCAACGGAAAAATGCACAAAACCGCCGTTCACTTCGACCGTAACGGTTTCGGCTACACGCTGGACCGTGTCACCGGCGAATTGTTGGTTGCCGAAAAATTCGACAAAGCGGTTAACTGGGCCTCACATGTCGACATGAAATCCGGCCGTCCGCAAGTCGTTTCTCAATACAGCACGGAATACAACGGCGAAGACGTTAACACTGAAGGCGTTTGCCCTGCCGCATTGGGAAGCAAAAACCAACAGCCTGTTTCTTACTCGCCACAAACCGGTTATTTCTATATTTCAGGCAACCATGTTTGTATGGACTATGAACCGTTTGAAGTTGAGTACACTGCAGGCCAACCTTACGTTGGCGCGACATTGTCTATGTTCCCGGCCGGCAAAGATGTCATCACCGGTAAGGAAGACGGCTCTAACAACCTGGGCCAATTCACCGCTTGGGATGCCACAACCGGTAAAATCATTTGGTCTAACAAAGAGCAATTCTCGGTATGGTCCGGCTCGCTGGCCACTGCTGGTGGTGTGGTTTTCTACGGAACACTGGAAGGCTATCTGAAAGCAGTTGACGCAAAAACCGGTAAAGAGCTTTACAGATTCAAAACGCCTTCCGGCATCATCGGTAACGTC
>SLIO01000471.1 GCA_007135635.1 Methylomicrobium sp.
AAAAACTCGGCGAAAAGACCCAGCTCGATATCAACCTTATTTTAATGCTCAGAGCCGTCGAGCAAAGCGCCAGCGCAGTTATCATCACCGACCCTTCCGGGCGCATCGAATACATCAATCCAAAATTCTGCGAAATGACGGGATTCTCTAAGGAAGAGCTACTTGGTTTTAACCCGAAAATATTACAATCGGGCGATACGACCACCGAGCAATACCTTAACATGTGGCAGCAACTGTTAAGCCGGGGCGAATGGCGGGGAGAAATCAAAAATCAAAAGAAAAACGGTGAGGATTACTGGGCATTTGAAAGCATCAGCACTATCAAAAACAGTCAAGGTCAAATTACCCACGTTCTCGCTGTCGAGGAAGATATCACCGAACGCAAGCATTTTGAAGCGGCACTTAAGGAAAGCGAGGAACGTTTCCGGCAAATGGCTGAAATGACCGGAGAGTGGCTGTGGGAGCAAGATCCGAACGGTTATTACATCTATAGCAGTAATGCGGTCGAAACCATCATTGGCTATACCCCTGAAGCCGTCTTAGGAAAGCACTATACGGAGCTGTTGACACCTCAGGATCAAACCAGCTTTCAGCCTTATTCTTCGGTAAATAAACCTTTCTATTCGCTACTGAATCATTATCGGCATAAAGACGGACACGAGGTAATCGCCGAATCCACCGGCTTACCGATTACCGATAAACAAGGCAATTTGATGAAATGGCGAGGTGTGGATCGGGACATAACGGCACGTAAACATTATGAAGACGCATTGATAGAAAGCGAAAAAAGAACACGGTTGATCATTGAAACCGCGCTCAATGCCATCATCATCATGGATTCCTACGGCATCATTACCGATTGGAACCAACGGGCCGAACTTATGTTCGGCTGGTCGCGCGAAGAAGCGATAGGGCAAAATGTCTCCGGGTTGATTGTACCTAAGCGCTTTCGTAAATCCCTGAACGACGAACTGCAATGCTTTTTGCAGACCGGTAAAAGCCCGGTTTTAAATAAACTGACCGAACAAATCGCATTACGTAAGGACGGTGTCGAATTCCCTATCGAACTCAGTGTAGCGCCGCTAAAAATCGGCCAGGCTTACGAATTCAGCGGATTTGTGCATGACATTACCGGACGAAAAGCTGCCGAACGCCAAATACGGATGGCTCAGGTCAATTTGGCCATTGCGCAAAACGAAATGAGAATTGCTCAAAATATACAAGCGTCCTTGCTTCCCTCCGCACCAATTATATCGAACCAGTTCAAAATCACCGGGTTTTGCCTACCTGCCACACAAGTCGGAGGCGATTATTTCGATTATTTTTACCGTGACGACACGCATCTCGACATGATCATTGCCGACGTTTCCGGTCACGCCGTGGGACCTGCTTTATTTATGGTTTCGGCAAGAAGCGCGATTAGGGCGCAAGCGCATTGGCCGGCATCGCCGGCGCAAACGCTCAATGTGTTAAACGACTTTCTGTTTGCCGATCTCAATCACTCCGACTACTTTATCACGTTATTTTATCTGCAATACGATACGAAAACCCATCGCTTAAGTTATTCCAATGCCGGACACCCGCCCCCTCTACTTTACAGTCGCGCTCGATCTCAGTGCGATCAACTCGACACGGACGGACTTATCGTCGGCGTACGTGAGCATGTCCAATTCGAGGAAAAGAGAACCGTGTTGGCCGAGGGCGATTGTTTACTGCTCTACACGGACGGTTTGACCGAAGCGGAAAACCCCCAAGGCGATTTCTTCGGTACCGAGCGGCTCATGGATATTTTTTCTCAATCCACTCAAGATGAGCCGGAAGACATCATTGATAATATTGTTCGGCAGCTCAAACAATTTTGCCAAACCGAAGTATTTAACGACGATATCACGCTGATGGTGTTTAAGAGGGTGAATAGTGAATAGTGAATAGTGAATAGTGAATAGTGAATGGACTGCTTGCTTGGATTTAGGTTCGGAAATACTTATTAATTTTTCTCGATTGAATTGAATGGTCTGCGCTATTGCTGCAGTTGGTGGGGACATTTCCGCTTTTTTACAAGCACCGGAAGGTTGACAATGCGTACCTTTCTTCAAGGACTTCCCGTTGTCCCAGTCATACTAGGTTACGCGATTGATGCCTTTCCTACCTTAAAAACGTTACGGACGGGTTTACAAAACCTCGTCCGGCTAATCATTGACTATTCACCTTTCACCTTTCACCTTTTACTATTTACCATTCACTATTACCCGCCTATTATTCGCTATATCATTTTGCTCATTAAGCGCCGTTTCAAAACCGATTCACCGGAAAATCATGGAAAACCCATTAAGCCACTTTACTCAGGTATTAAATTCTTTCCGCGAAGGTGATACAACCTTCGGCGACTTGTCGAAACAAATGCGTCAGCTGCTTAGCGAACATCCCGAACAATCCAGCGAACTACGTAAATTACTAGATGACTGCTTTGAACAAGGTTATTTGCCTCCGCAAATTCACCAAGGCTTGACGGCACAAACAACCCTGTCTTTGCACAGTGCCGACAATGACGAAACACGAATAAGTACGTCCTTTCATGAGCATGATGAAACCATCGTCCGGCCAACAACGAAAGCCCATACTCCAATACCGGGTGAAACCAATCAACCGAATGTTGACCTCGAACCAACTCGGTTGACTGATCGTTTCGAATCCACAGCTCAAAGGGAGACGATTAGTAGCACTCGCGGCACGAGTTATTCCGGATCGTCGCAATTTACCGCATCAGAAACTCAAAAAATAGGCATCGGCTCGGTGTTAAAAGACCGTTTCATATTGGAGGAATTGCTCGGTAGCGGGGGCATGGGCGTCGTTTATAAAGCGCTGGATTTACGCAAACAAGAGGCTCAAGATAAGTCTCCTTATGTCGCATTGAAAATTTTAAACGACGAATTCAAGGATAATCCAACCTCATATATAGCTTTGCAACGGGAGACGAGAAAGGCTCAAACACTGGCGCATCCGAATATCATTACCGTCTATGACTTCGATAGAGACCGATCACATATTTTTATGTCGATGGAAGTATTGACTGGACAGTCGTTAAAAGACTACATCAATAAAGTTATTCCAAACGGCATGCCGTTCAAAAAAGCTTGGCACATTATCAAAGGCATGTGTTTGGCTTTGGCTTATGCGCATAAAAACGGCATTATCCATTCCGACTTTAAACCGGGCAATGTTTCGATATTAGAGAACGGCGAAGTCAAGGTTCTCGATTTTGGTATCGCCTGTGCGGTCAGTCGCCCCGATAAAGATCAGGACGAAACTATTTTCGATGCTCGTAGGGACTTAGGAGCATTGACGCCGGCTTATGCCAGCCTGGAAATGTTTTCTAATAAAGAGCCCGATCCTAGCGACGATGTTTACGCGCTTGCTTGCGTCATTTATGAAGTTTTGACTGGAAAACATCCTTACGGAAAATTATCGGCACTCAAGGCCCATGAACTTAATCTGCAGCCTAAAGCGGTGCCCGGACTAAGTCGTCGACAGTGGAAAGGTTTGCAACGCGCCTTGGCCTTGGAAAGAAAGGATCGCACTCCCTCGGCAAAGCAGCTCATCACCGACTTGCAGCCACGATCGCCCTTACCGATTATTCTAGGTACAACGGCTGTAATAGCCATTGCAGTTACGACCGGAGGCTATATCAAACTATCGCAGGAAACCGACCCGCTTCAAGATAAAATTATTGAGCTAACGCCGAAGCAGCTACTAAAGGTCAAAGACTTACTGGAACTGGCTGACATTCATTTTGAAGTCGGTTATCTAACCGCACCGACCGGCAGTAATGCGTTATGGTCGTATCGACAAGTGCTCGAAATCGATCCCTATAATAAAGAAGCCAAAAACGGTTTAATGAAAATTGCCGATATCCTGGCACAACAAGCCCAGCAACTATACGCAGAAGGAAAATACGATGAAAGTCTAAACAAAATTGAAGAAGGGCTCGAAGCGATACCGAAGCATGACGAATTATTGGCTTTAAAGAAAAAAATCTTAAATTAAACGAATTATACCCAACGTAGATCAAAATTCGGCGCCGGGGTGACCGTCAAAGAACGCCGTGAATACGTCCATGTAGGCTCT
>SLIO01000061.1 GCA_007135635.1 Methylomicrobium sp.
CTAGTTGGTATCTACACCCGCAGACTAAACAGCTGAGCAATGTTCTTTAATAGGGGCTGAAAAGCTAGGTTAATTTCATGTTCTTAATGGCTAAATAGCCGAATTTAAGTGAACACACGATTTAACTCGGCCTCCTTGCCAGGTTGTTGTCGATTCAAACATTATTAATTAATAAAAAACGAGAAAACACATGCAAGTTTATTACGATAAAGACGCCGATCTTTCCATCATCAAAGGCAAAAAAGTAGCGATTATCGGCTACGGTTCGCAGGGCCATGCACATGCCAACAACTTAAAAGATTCGGGAGTCGATGTCGTTGTCGGTCTCCGCTCGAATTCGCCATCGGTTGCCAAGGCCGAAGCTTCGGGTCTTACGGTCAAATCAGTTCCCGAAGCGGTGGCGAGCGCCGATGTTGTGATGATCCTAACGCCGGACGAATTCCAAGCGCAATTGTACAAATCCGAAATCGAACCCAATCTGAAACAAGGCGCAGCATTGGCCTTCGCACACGGCTTTTCGATTTTGTATAACCAAATCGTACCGCGTGCCGATCTCGACGTGATCATGATTGCTCCGAAAGCGCCCGGCCATACCGTCCGGTCTGAATTCGTCAAAGGTGGCGGTATTCCCGATTTAATCGCGATTCAACAGGATGCCTCCGGTACCGCAAAGAGCATTTGTTTATCCTATGCATCGGCTATCGGTGGCGGACGTTCCGGCATAATCGAAACCACGTTCCGTGATGAAACCGAAACCGATTTGTTCGGCGAGCAAGCTGTGCTATGCGGTGGCGCGGTTGAGTTGGTCAAAGCCGGATTCGAAACGTTGGTAGAAGCGGGTTATGAGCCGGAAATGGCCTATTTCGAGTGTCTGCACGAATTGAAATTGATTGTCGACCTGATGTACGAAGGCGGTATCGCGAACATGAACTATTCGATTTCTAACAACGCCGAATACGGCGAATACGTGACTGGACCTAAAGTCATCAACGAAGAAAGCCGTTACGCGATGCGCGAAGCGCTGGAAAAGATTCAAAAAGGCGAATACGCGAAAAAATTCATCATGGAGGGCGTGACCGGCTATCCTGAAATGACAGCCAGACGTCGGCTCAATGCCGAGCATCCGATCGAAATCGTCGGTGAAAAACTGCGCAGCATGATGCCGTGGATTAGCGCCAACAAAATCGTCGACAAATCGAAAAACTAATCGGATAGCGTTTCCGGATCATGCGAGAGCGGAAAAAAAGCCGCTCTCGCTTTTTTTAGACTTCGCGGGGCCACGTTTTCGTGTAACTGACGCGCTCTTTTGCCCTCTAGCGTACTTATTTAATGTTTGTCCCTTAAATGACTTTGGCGTTAAACGAAATAGGCATCATAGTAGTAATTATTCACATCCACTTATCATTCCCACGCAGAGCACTCATCGGTATACATAAATTGTAGATACGCTGCGCGTACCAAATCCGTGCCCTGGCGATTCGGTTGGCACATGAATATCGCGGTGTTACCATGGTACGCACAGCGCACCCTCCGCGGCAGTGCTGTTTGATAAAATTGCGGATATTAACGTCAGTGGCTTCGATAGTCGCGACGAAGGCGTCGCTCCCACAGCGGGGCGGCGGGTGGTCTGTGGGAGCGATCCCCTGATCGCGATTTCGAAGTCGGGTACGTTAGGTAACAATAAATGGTATCGAAGTCGTATTAGCTAAGATGGGGTATTTACGACTTATGTATAACGACGAGCGCTGAAGCGTGGGAGTGAAGACCGAGACGCTCTGGCGTCTCGTACCGCTGCAGCGGTACTTAGGCATCCCCACGCAGAGCTTGGGAACGATAAATAGGGAAGTTTTTTATACCGAATCCTAAACGAAATTTGCATCAAAGTATGTGTTTAGCCGTTAAGTAACACAAATGATTCGCCTCCGGGTTCGTTTTCCAAGTCGCTATTAATTCATGCGTGCATTTTCGGCTCATTGTATAATCCGCGGCATTGTTTTCTTGCAAATCTTGCAACAGTAGATGAAAAATATGACGCCTGAGAAATCTTCCACACCCCGCCGCCGCGGCATTTATTTATTACCCAATCTGTTTACGACAGGGGCGTTATTTGCAGGTTTCTACGCGATTACATCGGCGATGGGCGGGCGCTACGAAACCGCAGCCGTGGCGATTTTTGCGGCCATGATACTGGACGGTCTCGACGGGCGCGTGGCGCGTTTGACGAATACGCAAAGCAAGTTCGGTGTCGAATACGATAGCTTATCCGATATGATCTCGTTCGGCGCGGCTCCGGCCTTGGTAATGTACCTCTGGGCATTTTCCAGCTTGGGTAAGCTAGGCCTGTTTGCGGCATTCGTGCACATGGCCGGCGGCGCATTGAGATTGGCACGTTTCAATGCGCAAGTCGAAACCGACGACAAACGCTATTTCCAAGGTTTGCCAAGTCCCGCCGCCGCCGCGATATTGGCCGGCTTTATCTGGATTTCGATCGAATACGATTACGATATCGATACGCTAAAATATGCCGCCTTAGTTTTGACGATCGCAACCGGCTTACTAATGGTTAGTAATTTTCGTTATTTCAGTTTCAAAGGGATAGATTGGAAGGGTAAGGTGCCTTTCGTCGTCGCGATTGCCGTGATGTTGGGTGTCGCGTTTGTAATGGCGCAGCCGCAAACCATGTTGTTTTTGTTGTCTTTAGGGTATGCGATTTCCGGACCGGTTTTTACCTTGGTCATGCGTCGCCGCAGACTTCATAGAAAGGCGTAACAAACTTCTTGAGGCAAAAAACACAATCGCGTATAGTCCAAGCCATGAACTTTCTCACCTATTATGCCGCAAGCCATTCGATAAGCACCGTTTTCGGTGCGGTTTTTCCGGCGCCTCTCAAACCGACTTTTCTCTTTCTGCTGCTGCCCTAGCGGGCAAATAATCTATTTCCCTCCCCCGTAAACACGATCCTTACTAATCAGTTTTCTTAACATCAAATTTCTTGATGAACGGAGTTCTCATGAAAGACAAATTAATTATTTTTGATACGACTTTGCGCGATGGCGAGCAGAGTCCGGGTGCGTCGATGACGCGCGACGAAAAAGTCCGGATTGCTAAGGCTTTGGAAAGAATGAAGGTCGACGTGATCGAAGCCGGTTTTCCTGCCGCGAGTCCAGGCGATTTCGAAGCGGTCGAAGCGGTCGCGAAAGCAGTTAAAAACAGCACCGTTTGCGGTTTGGCGAGGGCTTTGGACAAAGATATCGACAAAGCCGGTATGGCTTTGAAAGGCGCCGAAAGCTCGCGCATTCATACCTTTATCGCAACCTCACCGATTCATATGCAAATGAAATTGCAGATGCAGCCGGAACAAGTGATCGAGTATGCGGTGCGTGCCGTTAAACGGGCCTTGCAATATACCGATAATGTCGAGTTTTCGCCCGAGGATGCGGGGCGTTCCGAAGAAGATTTTTTGTGTCGTATTTTAGAGGCAGTCATCAATGCTGGTGCGACCACGCTGAACATACCCGATACGGTCGGTTACAGTGTTCCTCATCAGTTCGGTGCTACTATCGGTAATTTGATTCAACGGATACCGAATTCCGATAAGGCGATTTTCTCGGTGCATTGTCACAACGATTTGGGGTTGGCGGTCGCCAATTCTCTAGCGGCGGTGATGAACGGCGCACGCCAGGTCGAATGCACAATTAACGGACTCGGCGAGCGTGCCGGCAACGCCGCGTTGGAAGAAGTTGTAATGGCAGTAAGAACGCGCCAAGATGTTTTTCCTTGTGACACGACGCTCGATTCGACAGAAATCATTACCTGTTCGCGCTTAGTCTCGACGATTACCGGTTTTCCGGTACAACCGAACAAAGCGATCGTCGGCGCGAATGCCTTCGCGCATGAATCGGGCATTCATCAGGACGGCGTGCTGAAAAGCCGTGAAACCTATGAGATCATGCGTGCCGAAGATGTCGGTTGGGCCGCTAACCGCATGGTGCTGGGTAAGCATTCGGGCCGCAATGCATTCAAGACTCGCATGACCGAACTCGGTTTCGAGTTCACCTCGGAAGAAGAATTGAACGAGGCATTTTTTCGTTTCAAGCAATTAGCCGACAAAAAGCACGA
>SLIO01000179.1 GCA_007135635.1 Methylomicrobium sp.
GCATATTTTAGTTTTTGCGACTACGGCTGGCCCCTGTTTGGACACTTGGCTTCGGCAAGTTGTTGAAGCATCTTGCTAATCAGGGTCTTTTTTAACCATTCTACTTTTTTTAAATAGGGCGCTGATTATTTTCCGATGCCGAAATTCGAAATGAACACGGTTGACTCACACAAACACCGCTACCAACAAAAACAATGCAGCAAGCGCTGCGCGCCAGCGGACATCGTTTTCGACTTGCTTTTGTTCGGCCAAATCGCCGCCCCGCAAGGCTTCGATTAGCAGCCCGCTCCCGGTCAAACGATGGTATTGCAAACCGGCTTCGGCGCTTAGCTGTTGCAAATAGGCTTCATGCAAATAACTCAGGTGTTCATTACCCGCTGCAGCTTCGCTACCGAAGGGGGCATTGCGGGCGTTGTAACCTTCGATTTCTTCGGGGTTCAAATTGGACAGACCGAAAATCGAACGATGCGGCACATCATCGGCCGTATAAAAACCCTCCCGCTCGCCCCGGCTGTTGTATTTCGGTATCGGCGCCGGCTCCATGCCGCCGACACCGACCAGCAAACCGCTTATTGCACCCTTAACACCTGAAAAATCGGACCTATAGCGCGGATTGAACGGCGGAGCTTCCTGGCCATCGGTCATGAATACCAAACGACTGCCGCTGTCTCGGCACATTTCCAAGGTATTCAACAATCCCTTGGCGATTCGGCTATCGGCGGCCCAGGCCATGCGCCAATCCAACGCTGCAATCGCGGCATCGATCTCGGCAAAACCCGAACACACCTCAACCGGCTCGAACAAAACCGTCGAGCGCCGCTCGGTAAAAACGCCCAATCCGACTTTCGATTCGCACGGCAACTTCAGCAACAAGTCGCGCAAGCTATGCTTAACGAACTCCAAACGGCTCACCGCTTGTCCGTCCGCCTGGTAATCCTCGACATTCATACTACGCGTGATATCGATAATGAAGATCAAATCATAAACCGGACTTTTGCGTTGTTCGCGGGGATGAATGAACAACACGGCAAGCGCAATGCCTGCCGCAGCCAGACACCAAAAACGGTAATCCTTGAAGATTTTTCGAGAATACATAGGCTCTTTATTGGTACTTTTTGGTTGTAAGTATTGATCCTTCGCAGTTTCCGATACTCCGGTTTTGGAAAGCCTTCATGCAAGCTCTTGCTGACCGGTTTCGAGAAGCAGGGCTTCTCGTGCTGTATTCCCAGGCAAAGAGCTTGGGAACGAGCGAATACAGGCTATACTCCTTGCCCCCATAAGCGCCAACTTAGTGTCTATTCTATGGCGTATTTGTGGCTTTATACGTCATATCGGCATGGATTGCCGATATCCAGGTTACATGGGTGTGAAGCTAAGCATTGCCATCCCTGGTCCTGGATTCCGCCAATCCCTGGCTGAATGACGCGTTTTTCCTTTAGTTGGCGCCCTTGCCCCCTTGCCCCTTTCTTCTATCCTCTTTCACAACCATCCACTCACAGCTAACTGCTGACTGCTAACCAACTCAAGGCAAACCGCGAGGAAATCCCGGCACCGTCGTCCATAACTTCGACTTTTTGCTCTCAGGCTCGTCATCGCCGATGTTGATGCGGTTCATTTCGGGCAGTAGCCGCATGGCGACTTCGAGATTGTATTTGGCATCCCAAAAGCCGCTGTCCAAGGCTAGGGCCTGACGATAGGCTTGCTTAGCAAGCCCGGCCAGTGGTAAAGCTTCATTGAAATTTAACGCCTCGGTTTGCTCGACCGCTTGCGCCAGATACAAATTACCTAGGTTATAACGGATTTTGGTTTGCAGTACCGGCCCGCCCTGGTCGATAATCAAATTCAAGGTCGCTAACGCCTCGTCGTAACGGTGCATTTGTCTCAGATAAATCGCACGAGCCAGGCGCACCTCGGGCTGAGCGCCGATCACCTTTTCGATGGCGATATCATGACCCGACAACAATTTATCTATCCATGCGTTTTCGCGTTCGATTCGATTTAAAGTCCAGAGCTGGACAACGACCGACAGACAAGCGGCGGCAAACAACGACCAACCCACACCTTGCCGTAACGACACCTTCATCTTCGTACCTCGCAACTTTTCAAAGCCAATAGCAACAACAATAAAATGACGGCCCAGCGATAACATAATCCGGATAAATCCTGCTTCGGAATACGTTCAAAATAATGCAGCGGTCGGTTTTCCAGGGTATCGATATCGGCTATCGCCTTTTGCACCGCATCGGGATTTTCGGCTTCGTAAGCCTGATAAGGCACATTGAGACTCTTAAAAAACAAATGTAGATAACGCTCCGGCATCGCATCGCTGTTATCGTTTCTAGGATCTTCGGGCACATCGAATATGCCGGGACTGTTTTCGGTACGCAAAAACACCCAATACAAGCGGATTTGCTGTTGCTTGATCAACTGTCTCAAGGCCTGCTCGCTGTCGGGGTCGATCGCCGCCGCGCCATCCGAAATCAACAATAATATCCGAGAACCGGTCAACGGCTGCTGTTCGAAAAACGACACGGCCAGACTCAATCCTTTACTGATGTTGGTGTAAGCCAAAGCCGGCGCTGACATCCCGGCAATCGCCGCCTGCACGGCCTGTTTGTTTTCGGTCATCGGCATCACGAATAACGGCGAGGTACTGAAAGCCGCGACACCGATGCGGTCATGCTTGCGTTTTTCGACGAACTCGGTCAACAAGCGCCGGGCCGTTGCCGATTTCGATTCGTTCGAACCGTCCGGTGCCCTGCCTGCGAAGGTATCGTCCATGCTGCGGCTGCGGTCGAGCAACAACACGACATGCGCGCCGTGCCCGATGCGCTCAACTTTTTGTTCCTTCAAATACACGCCGGACAGCCCGAGCGATAGTGCGGCGATGGTCGACATTCCGATGACACGTAGGAGCAAAGCCAACAAACCGGACAGCCAATCGGCAGGAATGATCGCGAGCCATGAATAGGCCGACGGCGCCGCGCCGGTCTTGAGCAACGGCAACACCATCAACAACAACCCAGCCAAGGCCCAGGGCGTTTCGAAAGCGATATCAGTCACCGGCCGCCTCGCTCGACTTCACGGCATAAGCGGCATAGCCGTTCTATCTTGTCGAAATCGTCCCGACCGATGTCGCCGTAACCGGCGAAAAAAAAGCGATTAGACAGATCGAAAAAATCATTCAACTCACCAGCTAATTTACGATAATCGGGCTGGTTTCGATAAAACTCATTCAGCTTGTGTTGAAACAAAGGCTTGCGGTTCAATGTGTTAAGTGCATGATGAACCACGTTCAAGGCCGAGGAGATATCCCGTTCAGGCAAGCGCGCCAATTGCCGCTGAGCCCGCTTGAAAATACCGCGTCTCGGCAAGCCCGGAAGATAGCCGTAAAGAAAGGCCAGATAAAGCGCACTCAGCACCACGATCAATAGACTCGCATACAAACGACTCACGGTTTCGCGATTCGACAAGCGGGCCGGAGGCGCATCGGGGCGCATATATTCACCGGCATCGTCTTTCCGGACCGCCAATTCGCGTAACGGCGAAATCGTGAAATGCCAAGACGGAACGGCTTGCTCGATCGCTTGCCCTCGTTGATTAAAGGTGATCGAAAACCCCGGAATCGCCAGCATCTTGACTTCGAGCGGTGCGTAAAAAACCTGATACCGTATATCGACAACATGGCGCATGCCTTGGCCGGTCTTGCTTTGCGAATGTTCGACCCGGTTGACCGTCAACCATTTATTCAACTCGCCCTGCTTCGGCAAGGTATTGCCATTCAATTCGATGCCGGAGCGCGTATCGATAACGATACGATGCGCGATTTCATCGCCGATGACATAACCGAACGGCTTCGGCGTCAAAAACTCGAAGCGGCTGACCGACTGTTCCAACGATCCGGAACAACCGCTGATCAAGACGCCCAGTAACAACATTAACCTAAGCATGCCTTCCCACGCGGAGCACTCATCGTTATTCATTAGTTGTAGATACCCTCTTGTAAACTTAGCCAATGTGACCTCGATACCATTACTTCCATCTTACTGAATAATCGTTCAAGCTTTTTAGGCGGGAGAATCGGC
>SLIO01000492.1 GCA_007135635.1 Methylomicrobium sp.
CAAATCGATCGCGGTATCCGCCTGCCTGCCTGAAATCATGGGTATCGGACCGGTCGCCGCGACACACAAAGCCTTACAGAGAGCCGATTTGTCGCTGAACGACATCGATCTGGTCGAATTGAACGAAGCCTTCGCCGCGCAGGCTTTGGCCGTATTACAAGAATTGTCTATCCCTATCGAAAAACTCAATCCGGACGGCGGCGCGATCGCGCTAGGCCATCCTCTCGGCGCGACCGGCGCACGCATCACCGGCAAGGCGGCTAGCCTACTGCACCGCGAGCGTAAGCGTTATGCACTGGCCACACAGTGCATCGGCGGCGGCCAAGGCATTGCAACCATACTGGAGGCAGTATCATGAACATCGAACGAGCCGCGGTCATCGGTGCAGGCGTGATGGGTGCCGGCATCGCCGCCCATATCGCCAATACCGGTATTTCGGTCGTCTTGCTAGACGTCGTTCCCGAAAACGCAACGAACCGTAATCAGATTGCAGAGCAAGCCATCGCCAAAATGCTCGGCACCGAACCTTCGCCGCTGATGCATCCGAATAACGCCCGACTGATCACGCCCGGCAATATCGAGGACGATTTAGGCAGACTGTCAGAGGTTGATTGGATCATTGAGGCCGTAATCGAAAATCCGGCCATCAAGCGAAGCCTTTACCAAAAATTGGACGCGGTCTGCCATTCCAATACCCTGATTTCATCGAACACCTCAACGTTGCCGTTAAGCGTACTGACCTTGAAACAATCCAACAGCTTCAAGCGACGCTTCATGATCACTCACTTCTTCAACCCGCCACGCTACATGCGCCTGCTGGAACTGGTCGCGCCTCCAGACATCTCGCCCGATTTGTTCGATGCGGTTGCCACGTTCGCCGACCTGCGACTCGGTAAAGGCTGTGTCACTTGCAAGGACACGCCAGGCTTCATCGCGAACCGGATTGGCACCTTCTGGATACAAACGGCATTGATCGAAGCGATCGCGAGCAATTTAACCGTCGAACAATGCGACGCCGCGATGAACCTATTCGGCATTCCAAAAACCGGCGTGTTCGGTTTACTGGACCTGGTCGGGCTGGATCTGATGCCGCATGTTCTGACGGGCTTTAAGCAAAGTCTACCGGTCAAGGACCGCTTGCGGGCGATAAGCGCCGTGCCGCGGTTGCTGACCAACATGATCGAAAAAGGCTATACAGGACGCAAGGGACTTGGCGGCTTTTATCGTCTCAAGCCCGATGCCGTAACCAAAATCAAGGAAGCGATCGATCTACAAACCGGCGACTATCGTCCCAGTGAAAAATTTCGGATCGACGGTGTCAGCCACCGTTCAGAGGATCTCAGACAATTTTTATCCGGCGGCGAAGCGCTCAACCGCTATACCTGGCGGGTCTGGTCGGATACGCTAAGCTATGCGGCTAGCTTGATTCCCGAAATCGCCGACGATCCGCTTGCGGTCGATACCGCGATGCGCCTGGGCTACAACTGGCGTTTCGGTCCGTTCGAACTGCTCGACCGTCTCGGAGCCGACTGGTTCGTCGAACGACTTCAAGAAAAACATCAACCTATTCCGTATCTACTCGCTGACCGGCAAAGCCTGTATCGCACCGAGCAAGGCATCCTGCACTGCAAGAACGGAGAGCGCCGTTATCGGCCGGTTCGCCGCCCCGAAGGCATGTTGTCGCTCGGCGACATTAAACGGCGCACCGAACCGCTGCTCGAAAATGCCTCGGCCAGCCTGTGGGACATCGGCGACGGCATCGTTTGCCTTGAGTTCCATAGCAAAATGAATACCTTGGATCCGGACAGCCTGAGTCTAATCCAACAAAGCATCGGTGTCGTCCGGGACAATTTCGAAGGCATGGTCATCCATAACGAAGCCGAGCATTTTTCGGCCGGAGCCAACCTGACTCTGTTGGCCCCGGCATTGAAGCGGCAAGATTGGGATACCGTCGCTCAAATCGTCGAACTCGGGCAGCAAACTTATCAAGCCTTGAAATACGCGCCTTTCCCGGTCGTCGGTGCACCGTCCGGTTTGGCGCTGGGCGGCGGCTGCGAAATCCTGCTGCATTGCGATGCGTTACAAGCCCATGCCGAGCTGTATACCGGCCTCGTCGAAACCGGAGTCGGCCTGGTGCCGGGATGGGGAGGTTGCAAGGAATTACTGCGCCGATGGCTCAGTTTGCCTAACCGCCCGGGCGGACCGATGCCGGCGATTTCGCAAGCCTTCGAGACCATCGCGCTCGCCAAGACATCCAAATCGGCCTTGCTAGCGAAAGAATTACTCTATTTATCCGAACACGACGGCATCACGATGAACAAAGACCGTCTTCTGGCCGACGCAAAAGCGCGCGTGCTGACAATGATCGCCGATTATCGGCCACCGGAACCTTATGTTTATTACTTACCGGGCGCTTCGGGCCGCACGGCGCTCGAGATTGCCGTCCGCAACTTATCGCTCTCGGGCAAGGCAAGCGCCTACGACAGAGAAATCGCAGGCCAACTGGCTTTCGTATTGAGCGGCGGCGCCACCGACTCCCTCGATCCGCTTAGCGAACAAGACATATTGAACCTGGAGCGACAAGCCTTTTTGCACCTGGTCAAGCAAACCGGCACCGCTGCAAGGCTCGAACACATGCTAAAAACCGGCAAGCCGTTGAGAAACTGACGGGGCAATCGAGCAACGTAACGTTCATGAAGGCCTGGCCATCGCCCCGACAAATGAAAGTAGTCTGGTGGCGGAGGGTGCGGTCACTCGCCCGACAGGACCCAGCCCCTAAATTAGTAAGACTATTAACCATGACCGATGGGCTATGGAATTTAGGGGCTGGGTGAATACGTCCATGTAGGCTCGACGGCGGCGACTGATTGCCATGGATGGCATGAATGCAGATTTTGCATTACGCCAAGGATGGCGTTTATTAGGGCAACGCAGGAGCAGTTGCCGAGGAGCAAAAATCTGCCCTGCCGCCGACGCCTGTCGATCGAGCAACCGCACCCTCTCCGGAACCGGCATTGCCAGAACGGAGTTTTGCATATCGAAAAATTAGATAAAGAACCCAAATCTATGAACTTACACAGCAACAGGAATTAAGCCATGACCGAATTCATTATCGCCGTTTCGAGCGGGCTTATCCTAGCCGGAATCGTTGCCTACGCTCCGATACGCCGCAGTCTACTGACCCGGCCGTTGTTCAAGGTCATGCGCCGCAATCTGCCGCCGATGTCCCAAACCGAACGCGAGGCGCTCGAAGCGGGCAATACTTGGTGGGACGCCGAACTATTCACGGGTCGTCCGGACTGGAACAAACTCGCGGCGCTGCCCGCAGCGCGCCTCAGCGACGAGGAGCGCGCCTTTATCGACGGACCGGTGGAAACCCTGTGCGCGATGCTCGACGACTGGGACATCACCTTCAAGCGCCGCGACTTACCGGCGGAAGTATGGGACTACATCAAACAACATAAATTTTGCGGCATCATCATACCGAAACGCTACGGCGGTCTGGAGTTTTCCGATTTCGCGCATTCGCAAATCGTCATGAAGCTCGCCAGCCGCAGCACGACCGCCGCGGTCACGGTCATGGTCCCAAATTCATTGGGACCGGCCAAATTATTGCTGGCCTACGGCACCGAACAGCAAAAAAATCATTATCTACCGCGTTTAGCCAACGGCCTCGAAATACCGGCATTCGCGCTAACCGGTCCGCTAGCCGGCAGCGATGCCGGCGCGATGCCCGATACCGGCATCGTCTGTTACGGCGCGTTCGAAGGTAACGAACGGGTATTGGGCATACGGCTCAATTGGGAGAAGCGTTATATAACGCTAGGCCCGGTCGCCACGGTGCTCGGACTGGCATTCAAGCTTTACGATCCAGACCGGCTGTTGGGCGAAACCGAAGACATCGGCATTACCCTCGCGCTGATTCCGACCGATACGCCGGGCGTTTCGATCGGCCGCCGCCATTTTCCGCTCGATTCGGCCTTCCAAAACGGTCCGAACTGGGGCAAGGACGTCTTCATTCCGCTCGATTGGATCATCGGCGGCGCGGCACAGGCCGGTCAAGGTTGGAAAA
>SLIO01000057.1 GCA_007135635.1 Methylomicrobium sp.
CGGGGTGTCCGTCAAAGGACGCCGTGAATACGTCCATGTAGGCTCTATGCCAGCTCCATGCTGGCAAAGCCTTTGTCGGATACCCCGGCACCACCTCGGGCACTGCCGAAATTTGAAGTGCGAAAGGTATAAATTGTTGTGTTGTTCGGAAAGGCTATTGGTGTTTGAGCGTTACTGTCTTCGATAGTCGCGACGAAGGCGTCGCTCCCACAGAGAGCGGCGGACGCTCTGTGGGAGCGATCCCCTGATCGCGATCTCGAGGTAGAAAGTGTTAATTAACAATATAACAATATAATGGTATCGAGGTCTCATTGGTTAAGATTACAAAAGGGTAATTTTTGACTTATGTATAACGATGAGAGCTCCAGCTTGGGTAACCTGTTCAGGAAGCTGGAGCTTCCAGGGTGTCTTTCCCAAGCTGGGGCTTGGGAAAGAGCGTGATGCGGGTTGACCATTTTTAGCTTGATGCGTATGGGTTTGTAACCCCTTCCGAGACGTGTTGGGAACGGGTTCAATAACTTGTCCCGCAGGAGGTGGTTTATTCATCTCTCAATGGAATAGAAAAACACTCTTATTGATGATGAATCGGTAAATAGTAGGCAATTTTCATCACCCCAGGTCCCGACCCAGTGGCTCAAGGAAGCATACTCTTTATATTCCCGCTAAAACCGAAAATTTCCAACATGATTCAATTAGGTATCGACTGCTATGAATAAAATCCCATTGGGCATCAGTGGTTTTTTGCTTGACCAACCCGGAGAAAAAGAAGTGGCTAATCGCGATACTGTGATTAGCGAAGTGCTCGAGAGTTTTTTTCAATGGAAGCCGTTTTCGGCCGAAGAAGAAAAGTCCTTGCTTGTTCAGGATGCTTCGGCCATTTCCGATTCCGGCACGGATAAGATGGCTGGAATCTGCGGTTATATTATGAAAAGACCGGAGCAAGCGGTCACAAAAACGGGTGGCGCTATCGAGGGTTTGGCGATTGAAACCTTGAGAATCATGCATCGATTTCCGTTGGTACCTATCGAAGAAGCTATCCGGCTACAAGACCCCTGTTTACGCGATCTTTTTTTCAAGCGGGTTTATGTTATACATCGCTGGCAAAGGTTGTTGAAAGAAGGTCTTAGCGCCCGCGCTTTGATAGATTTTCATGCGCGGCATAAATTAATCATCATGAGTCACGGCGACTATCGCGATCTGGGACAATTATTGGCGGGCCTGAGCAAAGACAATTTAACCGAGATTGCCGATCAATATATTTTGCAGCTGATGAGCATGTTGTTGACGATGCCGACCCGGGCCAATCACGTCAATGTTTTGCAACATATTCAAGGACATTTAAAAAAAGACATCAGCCGCGACGATAAAGCCGAACTGTGCGAACTGATCGACAGCTACCGGAACTACGAAGTACCTCTCATTGCCCCAATAATCTTGTTGAAGCATCATTTTCGAAAATCGCCAGATCCCTATATTCAGTCGTCGTATTATTTTTCCCCTTATCCGAGCGCATTGGGTTCTGTTAATCCTTAAAAATTTCTCAGCGGCTATGTTTTCAGCTTTTATAGGCTCTTGGCTGGGATGTCGAAAAAGCCAGCACGACTAATATCTGTGTTTCCGCTTTTTAATCTCAAACTATCTTGCAAATTGTTGGTGATCATCACTTATAAAGCATCAGTCCACGAAAATCACGAAATACACTAAATTATCATACGGTTACAAGAATTTCTTGAATCACCCATTGGGTAAGCAACCTGGAAAGTATAACTTTTGAATATTTTCGTGATTTTCGTGGACAAAATACTTTTTATAGGTTTATCGATTTTGTGAGCAATACCTATATGATATCGATACGGTTTTCTCAATTGTCTTTCGACCATTCCTCCGCTTTGAATTCGTCATCGAGCGGTGTTTCCATAACATGATTGGCGTAATTACTGAGCGTTTTCATCGTAACACCGAGAATGACTTCCAAAACGTGCTTGTTCGAATAACCTGCGGCGTTGAACTCGCTCAAGACTTGTTCGTCGATAAACCCGCGATTTTTGACCACGCTCCGGGTAAACTCTGCCAATGTTTGCAGTTTGTTATCGGGTATGGGATTTTGTTCACGTAACGCATTGATGATTCGAGCGTCGGCCTTGACCATATTCTTGGCAGTGATCGAGTGCGCGGCGACGCAATAGGAGCAGTCGTTTTCGATACTGGCGGCGATCAACACTATCTGGCGCTCCACCGGGCTTAGCGAAGTTTTGTCGAAGATCGAATTCAGCGTTAGATAGGCTTCGAGCGTTGCCGGCGCTTCCGCCAATTCGCTCAATAAATTCGGAACGAAGCCGAATTTTTGGTGCGCGCCGGTCAACAAGGGCCGGGATTCGGCTGGCGCTTGTTCGATTGAATGGATTTTGAATAAAGACATTAGGGATCTCCGTATTAAAATGATTAACAAACCAGGCCGCTAACTTACCGTTTGCCGGTTAGCAATACGGTTAATGCTGGGCGGCCGATTTCTGTATGGCACTGCAATACCGATGCCTAGAGAATAAGCAATCGCCACCGTGTATGCCATGCCCGGAATTCCGGTGTTTTTGTTCGTTCGTTCGGGAGACTTTTATGGATGTGTTGACTTCGCTCGTCAACGGATTGAATTTACATGCAAAATTGATTTATTCCGGCGGCGTGTGCGGGCGTTGGCTGATGGATCACAATTCGGATCGATCCGTTTTTTTTCATATGCTCAGCAAAGGCGAGGGTTGGGTTTATACTTCGAAATGGGACGCACCGCTGTTATTGGAAAAAGGCGACCTTATTTTATTTTTACCGCATTCGGACGAACATTTTTTGTCCTACAGCAAGGACCACTTGCCGGACACGATGAGCGATACGCAACTCACGCCCTGGGCGGACGGGGAGGCGGGATTCGTGTGCGGCGAGATCGAATTGGGAATGCCCGAATCCTTGATATGGCGCGCTTTACCGCCGGAAATCGTGATTAAACGAAGCCAGGCCGGCGACGTATTGACCAGACTGATCGAGCTGGTCAATATGGAAGCGTCCGTACCGCGATTCGGCAGCGGCTCTGTCGTTGAACGCTTATGCGACAGCATATTCATCTTGGCAATGAGGCATTGCATCGAGAACGAACTCGTCGACCGAGGCGTGTTTTCGGCAATGCAGGACCGAAGATTAGCTACCGTCCTGAACCTGATTCACGAACAACCTTGGAAGCCCTGGACAATCGCCGAGTTCTGCCGCCGCGCCGGCACGTCGAAGACCATGCTCTCCGAGAAATTCGCGGCGTCCATCGGCGCATCGCCGATCGAATATCTCGTTCAATGGCGCATGCAAATCGCGTCGCATTGGTTGAGGGAGCCGGGCATGACCATCGAGCGCGTGGCCGAACGTTGCGGCTACGAATCGGTGCCGGCTTTCAGCAAGGCATTCAAACGGACCTTCGCGAAAACGCCGGGCGTTTACCGGCGCGAGGCGCTGGCGAATGAGTCGAAACCAGTCGGGGCCGAACTTTTGCGCGTATTGAGTCGTGCCGGCGCAACATGACACGCCGGACACTGAATGCACTGAAAGTATCCGTTTCGACAGTTTCGCTGTAAGGAACTGGCAGTCACAGCCGACTCAACTATCAAACACTCTTCTTAGAGACTCCAACCCTTGCAACGACCAGGAATTACACGATGAAAGTCCAGAAGTTGATAGTGATAACGGTGATCGCGCTGTTGATCGGCGCCTTTTTTTATTTCGGATATCATGATTATCTAACACTGCATGAACTGAAAACCCACCAAGCCGCGATCGAAGCCCGCATAGCCGCGCAACCGGTTACCGCTGCCTTTGTTTATGCACTGATTTATGTTCTGGTCACGGCCCTGTCTTTGCCCGGCGCGGCAGTAATGACGCTGGCCGGAGGCGCGCTATTCGGCTTACTGTGGGGCACCGTGATTGTATCGTTTGCTTCGACGATCGGCGCGACATTGGCTTTTCTGGCCGCGCGATTTTTGTTTCGCGACTTCGTCAAAGATCGGTTTGGTTCGACGATACGAACGA
>SLIO01000059.1 GCA_007135635.1 Methylomicrobium sp.
TCGAAGGGTGAACGGTAGTTTGAGGCTTCACCAGGCCGGTGAAAGTGTTGTAGACCCTTCATGCTTCGACTTTGCTCTCAAGAAACAGCTTTTTTGTATATTTAAAATCAATGACTTGCGAATATATAAAAATACCAAAAATTACGTCAACCAGCGACTGTTTCCTGGTAACGCCATGCGACCGAAGGGCGCTTACTTTGCTCAGCACGAACGGTCTACAACACATGTCAACTGCTCTTTTTAGGTTTATAGCTTGCTTTTTATTACCATGAAAGGAAGAGAATTGAGCGCTTTATGAACCGTCCCAATATCACAGATAAACCCAATGCAGTAATACAATGTTTGTAACTATTCAGCCCCCCGTCAATTATCGTTCCCATGCTCTGAGCTAATCGTTATACATAAGTCAAAAATTACCCTTTTGCAACCTTAACCAATGAAACCTCCATACCATTGGTTGTTACTTAACACTTTCGGCCTCGAGATCGTGATCAGAGGATCGCTCCCACAGAGCGTCCGACGCTCTCTGTGGGAGCAACGCCTTCGTCGCGACTATCGAAGCCAGTAACGCTTAAACACCAATAGCCTTTCCGGACAACACAACAATTTAAGGCTCGGTCGCTACTTTTTGCACAATTAGGTATATTCATACTTATGTATACAAACGAGCGCTCTGCGTGGGAATGCCTGAGTACCGCTCCAGCGGCACGAGACGCTAGAGCGTCTCTTACTGCATTCCCAAGCAAGGAGCTTAGGAACGAGCGAAATTCAACACCAAATTGAAGCGAACGCCACCATTCCCTACTTACCTGTCACTGCTCACTGCTTACCGCTCACTGCTTACCAATTAAAAACTCACTCCTTGGTTTTTTTATAGAATTCGTGCTTCTTGACACCCTGTTTACCGGGTGCCAACGGTTTTTCCTTAGGCAAACCAACCGATTCGAGTAGCACATCCAACATTTTCGATTCCAGTTCTTGAAAAGCATGAGATTTTAATCCTTCCGGCATCGCTAGCAGTCCATAGCGTACGCGCATTAAGCGACTGACGGTTACCCCTTGAGATTCCCATAGTCGCCTAACCAAACGATTGCGCCCTTCGCTAACGACGACGTGATACCATTTATTGGCACCCTCCCCGCCGTGAAATTGAATATCGTCGAATTTCGCCGGCCCATCGTCGAGTTCAACGCCTTGTTTCAATCGCCCAAGCACCTCATCGGAAACCTCGCCCAAAATCCGCACGGCATATTCTCGGTCGACTTGGGTCGAGGGATGCATCAATCGATTGGCCAATTCGCCGTTATTCGTCAACAGCAGCAAACCTGAAGTATTGATATCGAGACGCCCGACCGAAATCCAGCGGCCGACTTGCAGCTTGGGTAGTTGCGTAAAAACGACCGGCCGGCCTTCCGGATCTTGTCTTGTCACGACCTCACCGACCGGTTTGTGATAAATCAATACCCGGGTCGTTTGGTGCGCGAACTTCTCCCAATGGACGACCCGGCCATTAAGCTGCAGATGATCGCCGTTTTGGATTCTGTCGCCGAGTTTCGCTTGCACGCCGTTGAGCTTGACGCGCCCTTCTTCTATCCAGCGCTCGATTTCGCGTCTCGACCCCATACCGCCGCGCGCCAGGATTTTTTGTATGCGTTCGCCGGTTTCGTCCCGGGGCTTGGTCAATGTTTTTTTAATCGCGACGGGGCTTGCTGCTTCATTGAGCGACTTCTTCCGTATCTTGGACGGAGGACTCGACTTCTGATTTGAGTTCTGTTTCCGGTCCGTGTTTGTTGACTTCTGGTCGGTTGATTTCTTGCTCTTCACTCTGATCCTGCATTAGTTGCTGATTACTGGCTACCGATAAATCCAATTCTTTGATTTCCTGCAATGTCGGCAGCTCATGCAAGGAAGATAAATCGAAATAGTCCAAAAATTGTTTGGTCGTACCGTAAAGTGCGGGGCGTCCAGGTACTTCTTTATGTGCAATGACCTTGATCCATTCGCGCTCGAGAAGGGTGCGAACGATATTGGAGCTAACCGCGACGCCGCGTATATCTTCGATATCGCCTCGCGTAACCGGTTGACGGTAGGCAATGATCGCAAGCGTCTCCAACAAGGCTCTGGAATATTTAGGCGGTTTTTCCTCGAACAAGCGGCCGACCCAAAATGATAATTCCGGCTTGACCTGAAAACGGTAGCCGCTGGCTACTTTTTTCAATTCAATTGGCCGTAGCACGTAATCCTCTGTAATCTCATCAACGGCTTGTTGTAGCGTGTCGAGTTCAGGCTGCTCGAGTTCAGGAAAGGTTTGTTGGAGCTGTGTGACCGTCATCGGTTTATCCGATGCGAATAACAGGGCTTCGACGATGCGTTTGATATCCACGAGAGTCGCTAGAAAGTTACTTTATTTTTTAAGACAAAACATATTGTTAAATTTTTTCTCGCGCAGAGGCGCAAGGGTGTGGAGGTGGCTTTACGAATTCGGTAATTCAATCATGAAGTATTTCAAGATAAGGATCACGCATGGAATAACTTCGCTAATGGTTCCCACGCAGAGCGCTCATCGTTATACATAAATCGTAGATACCGTCTTGCCATCTTAGCTAATGTGACTTCGATGTCATTTATTGTAACCTAACGTACCCTGATCGCGACTATCGAAGCCAATGACGTTCAATATCAACAGATTTATCAAACATCACCGTCCCCAGATACTCAATAAACGCTGTCCAGCAAGTATACCGGCACTCCTGCATAACGATTCTGCGCCTCTGCGCGAGAATATTATTAAAACTTAAGCACTTGCAGAAACCGATCTGACCATGATTTCGGTCAAAGGTTCGTGTTGAATGATTTCGATCAAGCCTTCTTTGCTGAGCTCGAGAATCGCCAAAAAAGTTACGACAACTCCGTGCCGCCCTTCTTGTATTAGAAATAAACAGTTGAAGATAACGTCCTTCCCACCTTTAAGTCTTTCTAATACGCTCGACATGCGCTCTCGAACCGACAAAGGCTCCTTAACAATCTGGTGATGACTTAATTGGTCGGCGCGCTTTAATACGTCTTGCAAAGCCAATAACATTTCCCGCAGTTGAATATCCGGCAAAGGGCGCTCGATTTCAATCATCGATACGTCGGCCTTGGCAATGAACAGGTCTCGTTCCAGCCTCGACATGCCATCAATGTCCTCGGCCGCCTTCTTGATGATCTCGTATTCCTGTAGTCTGCGGATCAATAAGGCTCTTGGATCTTCGTCATCCACTTCTTCGGCGGCCTGTCTGGGAAGCAACATGCGCGATTTGATCTCAGCCAGCAGCGCCGCCATGACCAAATATTCAGCGGCCAATTCGAGTCTAAGCTCGGTCATCATATCGATGTAACTGATATATTGCCGAGTAACCTGCGCAATCGGAATATTCAGAATATCGAGATTTTGCCTGCGAATCAGATAAAGTAACAAGTCCAGAGGCCCTTCAAAAGTATCGAGAAACACTCGCAGCGCATCAGGCGGAATATAAAGATCTTCGGGGAACTCCATGAACGGCGTCCCCTGAACGATAGCCAAGGCCTCTTCGACCCGGGGCGTCAAAACTTCCGCTACTTGCATCGTCAATGGATCACCTTATACTTCACGCGGTCACATTTGCAGTTTTCTGACGCGCTCTTTTGTCCGAGAGCGGCGTTGCGAAAACGGTTACATAGCTTGCTATGCGCCTGTTTTCGCGCCTTGCTCTCAAACAAAATAGCATTGCCATAAAATCCGCAAACATAACCGCGCGAAGTATAACCGTAAACTGCCAAAAAACCTCATCCCAAGCCAGCTAAAGAAAAAAACATGTTTTGCGCCAAGAACATCGGATAACCCAGAATGACATTCAGCGTACCGGTGAATAGCATCAGCAATAATATCAAAAAACCGTAACGCTCTAATTTGTTGTACTGCCAAGCCCATCGATTCGGTAAAATGCCCGACACGACGCGACTCCCGTCCAAGGGAGGTATCGGTATCAGATTAATCAACGCCAGCACCAGATTGATCGATATACCCGCAATGCCCCAATAGATCATCGGCAGTGTCATGAATTCGACATTGATCATGACACCCACTCGAGCGATCAACGCCCAACCTACTGCCATCAGTAAATTCGATACCGGGCCCGCCAATGCGACGATGGCCATATCCTGCCGCGGATTCTTGAAATTTCGCGCATCGACCGGCACAGGTTTAGCCCAGCCGAAAATAAAACCGGTTCCGGTCAATAACAAAATACCGGGCAGGAGAATCGTACCGACTGGGTCGATGTGTTTCAAAGGGTTCAAGGTCAATCGACCGAGCATTTTAGCGGTATTGTCGCCGTATTTTTTAGCGACCCAACCGTGAGCGGCTTCATGCACGGTAATCGCGAAAACTACCGGAATAACCCAGACGATAATTCGCTGGATCAAAGACAATTCATTCATCATAAGGGATTTCTCGGTTAGTCCAACATCGGTGCTTGGCCTTTTCCTTGCCGGGTAATTTCGAGATTTTTTCCCGAACATTCAATAATTGTAGTCGGCTCGTCCAGCACAATGCCGGCATCGATGACCAGATCGAGTTCATGCTCAAGCCGATCCCGAATTTCATAAGGGTCGGTCAAGGCTGATGATTCACCCGGCAAGACCAACGTCGAGCTGAACAACGGCTCGCCCATGGTCTCCACTAGCAGCGAGGCGATCGCGTGATCAGGCACCCGAATGCCGATGGTTTTTTTCTTCGGATGCTGCAGGCGACGCGGCACTTCGCGGGTTGCATTTAGGATAAAAGTGAACGCCCCCGGCGTCAACGCCTTGATCAATCGATACGCATCATTATCGATTTTGGCGAAATTCGACACTTGCGTTAGATCCTTACAGATTAGCGTGAAATTGTGTTTATCGTCCAATTGCCTAATTCTACGAATTTTGTCCAGCGCCTGCTTATCGTCCATTTGACAGGCAATCGCATAGGATGAATCGGTCGGATAGGCAATCACCCCACCATTCTTTAAGATCTCGACAGTCCGGTTAATCAATCGTTGCTGCGGATTCTCGGGATGAATTTGAAAAAACTGCGCCATAGTCTGCGTGCTTGGAATAAATTCAGTCATTATACCCGATTATCGTTCCGATTCTTTTTTTGCCACTTTATCGCGCAAATAAACAGGCATCGCCAGCTCGACCGGCACAGCTTGACCCAAAACAAAACCCTGTGCGCCAAGTAATGCAATCGCCGAAGCTTTCGGTAAACGATCGCTTTCGATACCGGAAAGCCAGTCGTTTAAGCGCTCGCACAACGCTTCATGGTAAGTTTTCCAACCACTGCCGACACCGCAACCTTTCTCTTCCGGAAATACGACATTTTCGGCAGGCCCAACCGACTCCGCTCCGAACAATTCGGCAAAACCTTGATCATTTTTACGGTAAACGCCCCAAAACACCTCCCCCATGCGCGCATCCATACCTGCGAAAACCACGTCTTCGGCTGCGCGCCCAAAATAGTCCTGAGCCAAGGCCGCAAGAGTCGAAACCGGCACGACCGGCAAGTCCAAACCCAGTGCGATACCTTGTATCACGCCGGTCGCAATTCTGACGCCTGTAAAGGAACCGGGCCCTCGTCCGAATGCAAGACCTTCCAATTGCCGAGGCTCGAGACCCGCTTCAGCCATCAACGAATCGATCATCGGCATGATCAATTGCGTATGCGTTCGCGGCGCCATTTCGAAACGCTCTAAGACTTCGCCATCGATATATAACGCGGCCGAACAGGCTTCGGTCGCGGTATCTACTGCCAATAACTTCATGTATTTTGCTCGTTGTAACGATTCTGAGTAAATTAGACAGGGCGTAGGCTATCGATTTATAAGGCTGTCTGCAACAAGACGTTGCATTCAGAGCTTACAGGGAGGTATTCACGCGTCCTTAGAAATCGATAGCATACGTCAACCCTCACACAAATTCGCCGAAAGTCACTGCTCGTTTTGAAAAAAAGCCCGGACATCCTCGATATGCCGGGTTCGCCGCATCGGCGGCACGCTGTCGAGAAACATCTGCCCATAGGCGCGTTTTAACAGCCGCGGATCGCAAACCAACAGCACGCCGCGATCGCTGACATCGCGAATCAAACGGCCGACGCCTTGTCTCAACGCGATCACCGCTGCCGGAATCTGGTATTCGAAAAACGGATTCAAACCTTGCCGCTCCATCGCGCCGAGACGGGCCTTCAATACCGGATCGCTCGGCGAGGCAAACGGCAATTTGTCGATAATTACGCAAGACAAGGCCTCACCGCGCACATCGACGCCTTCCCAGAAACTGGCGGTGCCCAGCAAAATCGCATTACCGGCCCGTTTGAACTCATCCAACAAGATCGATTTCGGCCGACTGCCCTGCACCAACAGCGGATATTTGATTTTATGCCTGAGCAACAACTCCGCTTCCTTCAAGGCGCGATGACTCGTAAACAGAAAAAACGCCCGCCCCCGACTGGCTTCAAGCACCGGCAACGCAAACTCGACGATCGTGCGCGTAAAATTCGGATCGGAAGGTTTAGGCAGCCCCTTCGGATGATAAAACAGCGACTGTTCGGCATAATCGAACGGACTTTCCCAACTGACGCCCTCGGCATTCGCAAGACCTAGACTTTTCGCGAAATGCTCGAATTTATTCGCAACACTCAACGTCGCCGAGGTAAATATCCAAGTCGCCTTATGCTGCTGCATAAAGGCACGGAATTCGGAGGCAATGTCGATAGGCGTCCGGCTGAGCGTGAAGGTCTTTTTATGGATTTCGTACCAGCGTATCCATTTATCGTCGTTCTCGTCGAGAATGGCTCGTAGTTGATGACCCAGTTCCTCGGCGCGTTTGTAACAGGATTCCAGCCCTTTGGTCTTAACCGACGCCAATTCCAATTGCACGGTCAGACGCTGAAGCTGTTCCTGCAATTCGGAAAGGCCTGCGGAAATTTTCGGATGCGTCTCGATTTCGCGCCACTCGCCTCTTTTTAGCTCGATGCCAAATGCCAAGCGCAAATCCTTAATCTCATGCTCCAGATCGTCGCAGGCGGTGCGTAACTCGGGTAGATCGGTCGCATCCTTAAAATACTCAACCAAGGCATCTTTCGCCAAATCGCTCAATTGCCGGGCGCCAACCGTAATACCCAAAAAGTTAGAAGCGGTATCGGCCAATTGATGCGCTTCGTCGATGATCACGATTTCGGCATCGGGCAGCAACTCGCCGAAGCCGATCTCGCGAATCGACCAATCCGCGCACAACAAATGGTGATTGATCACCAGTACATCGGCTTCCTGGGCTTTTTTACGCGCCTTGACCAAAAAACAGTTCTCGTAGTCGGGACAGTCCTGGCCGAGACAATTATCGGCGGTCGAAGTCGCTTGAAACCACACCGGATCGCTTTCCGGCACGTCCGGCATTTCGGCGACATCGCCCGATTTCGTTCGGTTGGACCACGATTTGATTTTAGTTAACGACACCGCATCATCTTTACTGAACCCTAAGGTCGAATTGAGTGAGTTGCCGAGCCGGTAAATACACAGATAATTGCTACGGCCTTTCAGCAAAGCGGCCGCGAACGGGACGCTCATCGCTTTGCGAATGACAGGAATGTCGTTGTTGAACAATTGATCTTGAAGGTTTTTGGTGCCGGTCGAAACGATCGCTTTGCGACCGGACAAAATCGCAGGTACTAAATAAGCGAAAGTTTTTCCGGTGCCGGTGCCGGCTTCGGCGATCAAATGGCGCTCTTGCTCGATCGCATCGCTGACCGCACAAGCCATTTCAACCTGCGCCGCGCGCGGCAAATAGCCAGGAATAACCTTCGATAGCGGCCCGCCGCTGGCAAAAAACGCTTCCAATTCGCTCACTCGCTTGCTTTATTGTTCAAGTTTGCCGAGCCTGATTTCGATATCCTTAATTTTTTTCAGCAATCCCGGCAATTTAGTCAATGCAGCCAGCTCTTTCCAAGCCACTTTTCTATCTTTCGCGGGGCTACCAAAAACCTGCATAGCCGGTGCAATATCGCTCGAGACGCCGGAACGCGCCATCACGACCGCGTGATGACCGATTTTGACATGATCGGCGATACCCGCACTGCCGGCCAGAATCGCATTGTCTCCGATCGTGCACGATCCCGAAATACCGGTTTGTCCGCAGATGATCACATTATTACCGATCGAGTTGTTATGGCCGATTTGCACCAGATTATCGATCTTCGACCCCGAACCGATCACGGTAGAACCTAATGTGCCCCGGTCGATGCAGGTATTCGCGCCGATTTCGACATCGTCCTCGATAATGATATTGCCGACATGCGGCACTTTAATATGTTGTTCATTGCGCTGTTTATAACCGAAGCCGTCCGCGCCGATCACGGCACCGGCATGAATTACGACATTGTTGCCGATACGAGTGTGATCGTAAATCACGGCATTCGGGTGAATACGGCAATTCGTGCCAAGCATGACATCATTGCCGATATAGGCACCGTTAAGGATCTCACAACCCTCTCCGATCAAACAACCTTCGCCCACACTGACAAACGGCGCAATATAAACGTTTTGAGCAATCATTGCCGAATCGGCTATACAGGCATTCTCCGAAACCTTTTTCGGAAACTCCATCGACGGGTAAAGCAAGCCAATGGCTTTGATAAAACTGATCTCGGGATCTTTGCAGACCAGCAATGCCATTTGCTCCGGCGGTTCTTCGCGAAGTGTTTCGCGTTTGATAAAACAAGCGACCGCCTGGGAATTCGACAAATATTGCACATATTTGGGATCGTTCAGGATAGTAATTTGTCCAGCAGCAGCCGATTTGATATCGGCCGCCGAAGTAATCGAACAATGCTTATCTCCGCCGACAATTTCCGCATCACATTGCCTGGCCAACTCTTCTAGGATTAACGTCATAAATATTTAAGGTTCAAGGTTCAAGGTTCAAGGGTTAAGGTTAAAGGTTTAAGGTTTAAGGTTCAAGGTTCAAGATTCAAGGTGAGTTAATTCCTTGCCCCTTTCACCTTAAACCTTTCACCTTCCACCTTTTTTCCTTAAGTAAATATTTTCATTCTGTGTTTGACATTATTTTAGGTTAGAATAGCCAGTTTTTTGAAACTGGATGAGAAAAAGACTACGCCGGAACTTTCGGATTCTCATCAGTACCCGGCTTCGGCTTGCTGTGATATCCGTATTCCATGGCCATTCGTTGCAGGGAAAAGCCTACTTTCAGGACAACATCTTGGGAGTCCGTCGAAAAAAATTTTAATGCCTTAACCTTTAGAGTAACAACATGACAGACCTATCGCATTACAGAAACATCGGCATCTTCGCTCACGTCGATGCTGGCAAAACCACGACTACCGAGCGTATTTTAAAACTCACCGGAAAAATCCATAAACTAGGCGAAGTTCACGAAGGTGAATCGACGATGGACTTCATGGATCAGGAAGCCGAGCGCGGCATCACGATTCAATCCGCGGCAACCACTTGTTTCTGGAAAGACCACCGTTTCAACATCATCGACACACCCGGTCACGTTGACTTCACCATTGAAGTTTACCGCTCGCTGAAGGTTCTCGACGGCGGTGTCGGCGTTTTCTGCGGTTCCGGCGGCGTAGAGCCTCAATCGGAAACCAACTGGCGTTATGCGAATGATTCTAAGGTTGCCCGTGTCATTTATGTCAACAAACTGGACCGAATCGGCGCCGATTTCTACCGCGTCGTCAAACAGGTTGAAAAAGTTTTAGGTGCAAATCCCATCGTCATGACACTGCCGATCGGAACCGAAGACCAGTTTGTTGGCGTTGTCGACCTGTTGACCGAAAAAGCTTGGGTCTGGGATAACTCCGGCGATCCGATGAATTACGAAATTCAAGACATTCCTGCCGACATGCTCGAAGACGTCAAACAATGGCGTGCGGAATTGATCGAAAAAGCGGTCGAGCAAGACGATGACGTCATGGAAAAATATCTCGAAGGCGAAGAGCCCGATATCGACACACTGAAACGCTGCATCCGCAAAGGCACGATCGAACTGAAACTATTCCCGACGTATTGCGGATCATCGTTCAAAAACAAAGGCGTGCAATTGGTTCTGGATGCGGTTGTCGACTATCTGCCAAGCCCTACCGAAGTTAACCCACAACCTGAAGTTGACCTGGAAGGCAACGAAACCGGTAATTTTGCTATCGTCGATCCAAAACGTCCTCTGCGTGCATTGGCGTTCAAAATCATGGACGACCGTTATGGCGCATTGACGTTCATACGCATTTATTCAGGCCAATTGGGGAAAGGCACGAATGTGCTGAACACCTATACCGGAAAAACCGAACGTATCGGCCGTATCGTCGAAATGCATGCCAACTCGCGCGAAGAAGTTGAATCTGCGCAAGCCGGAGATATCGTCGCGGTATTGGGCATGAAAAACGTCCAAACCGGACATACTTTGTGCGATCCGAAAGATCCGGCTACATTAGAGCCAATGGTATTCCCCGATCCGGTTATCTCAATGGCGGTCGCACCGAAAGACAAAGGCGCGTCCGAAAAATTGGGCGTTGCGCTGGGCAAAATGATTCAAGAAGATCCATCATTCCGCGTCGAAACCGATATTGACAGCGGCGAAACGATCCTGAAAGGCATGGGCGAACTGCATCTCGATATCAAGGTCGACATTCTACGTAGAACGCACGGCGTTGATGTCATCGTCGGCAAGCCGCAAGTGGCCTACCGCGAAACTATCACACAACGCGTCGAAGACAGCTATACGCATAAAAAGCAATCGGGCGGTTCCGGTCAATACGGTAAAATCGACTATTTCATCGAACCGGGCGAACCGGGCAGCGGCTTCGTTTTCGAATCGAAAGTTGTCGGCGGCAACGTACCGAAAGAATACTGGCCTGCCATTCAAAAAGGTTTTGAATTGAGCATGGTCAAAGGCGTACTGGCCGGCTACCCTTGCTTGGACTTCAAAGTCACACTGGTCGACGGTGCCTTCCATGCGGTTGACTCATCGGCAATTGCGTTCGAAATCGCCGCTAAAGCCGCTTATCGTCAATCGATTCCGAAAGCCGGCCCGCAGTTGATCGAACCGATCATGAAAATCGACGTCTTTACACCGGAAGACCATGTCGGTGATGTGATCGGCGACTTGAACCGCCGCCGCGGTATGATCAAATCACAAGAAGCCGGCGTAACAGGCGTGCGCATCAAAGCAGAAGCCCCTTTAAGCGAAATGTTCGGTTATATCGGCGACTTGCGTACGATGACTTCAGGTCGCGGACAATTCTCAATGGAATTCTCGCACTACCTGCCGTGCCCGAAAAACGTAGCAGACGACGTCATTAAGGAAACTCTAGAGCGCAACGCGAAAAAGTAAGCTTCCTTATATCTTAGGGTCGTGCATTTTATAACTTTCGCAACTTATTTCATACGCGTTCATTAAAGACTGCCGGACGAGCCATTCGTCCGGCAATTTTTTAGTCTCTTTTCCTGCTATCGTATTCATTTCCGGCAGCTTCAGCCGATAATCTTTTGCTCTTCGATCAGAATATCAGTAAGCTCGGCATTATTGCTCTTTCAGGAACACAGCCGTGGCTCATTCATCCTATCGGGAACGCCTGCTGGCACTTTCCAACCGCCTGATTCAAATTCAAAAACCGATTCAAATTCTTGATTCAATTAAATGGCCACGTAACTTTCGTGAGCAATTTTTCGCCGGAGGCTCTAACTTTCTCCCGCCCGCCAATCGAGAGTTCTATCAACATCAAGCACCGAGTTTCGACGCAGACAGTGTATACGACTCGCTGAAAGACTTAAATCGAGACATTACCAAAAAGCTAGGCCATAATGACTCGCTCGGCTCGATTCTGCAAGATACGGTTAGCCAATACATCCGCGTTATCGATTTATTGCGTAGCCGCGGTACCCCCGATTTTTTAATCCATAGCCAAGCACTGTATGGCTCGGCGCGCGATCATTTGCTCCGCGATAATAAAACGCTTTTAGAACTCGGCGAACGATTGTGCGTCATTTTTTCGCTGCCCGGCGCCAAACATCTTAACCGCGCTCACCCAAAAGAAATAAATGCCGAAACTGCAGTAGTGTCCCTCAGACAACGCTTGTCAAGCCATTTCGGTGACGGTGCCTTGAGCGTCGTTTTGAGTGACGGCATCGTTTCCGACGCGTCGGCCGGCGGAGATAAAATCAAGATCAATAACAACGCTTGGTTCTCTGAACTTGATTTAAAAGTATTAGAAGTGCATGAAGGGTGGGTGCATGTCGGCACCACATTGAACGGAAGACTACAACCTTGGGCCACTTGGCTCAGCGTCGGTTCGCCACGTATTACCGCAACACAAGAAGGCTTGGCCGTTTTAATCGAAACACTGACCTTCAGTTCTTTTCCCGATCGCGCTCGACGTATCAGCGATCGAGTCATTGCAATCGACCTGGCCGAACAAGGCGCCGATTTCATCGAAGTTTACCGTTACTTCCTGGAACGAGACGTAAGTCCTCATGACAGTTACACGATCGCTCAGCGCGTGTTTCGCGGTGGTATCGTCGGAGGAGGCGCGTGCTTCACGAAAGACCTCTCCTACGTTCGGGGCTTTATCGAACTAGTCAACTTTATCCGCAGCGCAACGCTAGAAGGTGTCCCGGAAATTCTGCCAATGCTGTTCGTCGGCAAGGTCACGTTGGATGACATTCCTATTCTTTATGAACACTACCTAGATGGCTTAATTGCCGGACCAAAGTACCTGCCCCCAATGTTTAGGGATCTCAATGGACTTTATGTCTGGTTCGGTTTTGCCTCGGGAATCGCGCAAATCAACATCGAAAATGTGCAGTCTCATTTCAGCCAGCTATTTCAAAATCTACCGCGAACGCCCGGTCAAGCGTCGGAAGATGCCGAAATCGATTAAAATTGAAATATGCCCTTTGCACATCAAATTTCGGCATCGACTGATGGAGGCACCGGGGTGCTCGGCGAAGCTTTACGAAAACATGACCGTGCGAAGTATAAAAAAACGAAATTTTCTCACTAAATCACGAAAGATTACGACCAATTTTCCTTGGCTTGCAATTCGTAATACTATAGCGCTTTAAATTGACTTTTTCCCGGAGACTTTTCATGCACAAAAGGCGACAGCTGTCACGACTCTTTTTATTGTTTTGCTTGGTCACGACTTTTTACCCGATTAATGCCCTAGCTAACTTGAGCCCGCCTCAACAAATCATCCAAAACAGCGCCGACCGAATTAAACAGACAATTGGTCAACCGGCCTATCGCAATGACTTCATCAAAGCCACCCATTTTGTTGACGATGTTATCGGCGAATTTGTTGATATGGAGAGAGTTGCGGTTTTGGTTTTAGGTCGGCATATTCGCCAAGCCACCCCAGCTCAAAGACAACAATTCGTAAAAGAATTTAGAACATTACTGGTACGAACCTATACTAAGGCATTTCAAGAATATACCGACTGGCACATTACTTTCTCACCCCAAATCAGCGGTGAAGACCCAAGCAGAACCATTGTCCGAACCACCGTTCATCAACCAGGACAGCAACCCATCAATATTAACTATCGAATGATAAAAAACAGAAACGGCGAGTGGAAAGTTTTCGATATCCTAATCGAGGGCGTCAGTCTCGTCACTAATTACCGATCGACTTTCAACCGGGAAATAGCCCAAACGGGATCTATCGATGGCGTTATCAAAATGTTGGTCGACCGTAACAGACGCTAAGTCCACTTAAGTAATGAGCCGATCGAGAGGAAAACGGAACTAACGCCTTCTCTATTGGGCCTTTACTGTCGTGCTAAAAAAAGAAAAATGCCATGCAACTAGCAATCACCGTACTTGGAAAACGCCAATCTCAATACATCGAGCCTATCCTAGCCGCCGTTAGCCGGTGTAAATGTAGTGTCGCTGAAATACGGTCGACCGACTTGGCCGAATCCACAGCCGCCTATATACTGATCGAAGGTAATTGGAACCATATTGCTAAACTTGAAAATCTACTCGAAGCCCTACAAAAGCAATTAAAAATCCAAATACATAAAGCACGACAAGAAAAAGCGGGGACACCCAAATCCGGCCTACCCTATACTCTGGAGGCGATGAGCCTGGATCAAAACGACATCATTCTTTCTATCGTAACCTTTCTGGCGGAACGTAACATCGCGATAGAGGAAATCAAAGGCTACCGTTACCCCGCCCCCTATATTCAAACACCGGTTTTTTCGACACAATTCATTATTATCATTCCATCGGAACAACGCTTGCTGCAACTTCGCGAAGATTTTCTCGAATTTTGCGATCAGCTGAATCTCGATGCCATTCTCGAACCCATAAAACGCTAACTGATTATTATGACAACGCTTAGCATAGGCACCGCCGTGCCCAATTTCGAAGCCGCCGCTACCGGCGACAAAACCCTAACGCTCTCCGAATTTCTGGGAAAAAACGTCGTTATCTATTTTTACCCGAAAGACAACACGCCCGGGTGTACGCAGGAAGGCATCGCTTTTCGCGACCATATCGACGAATTTAACGCATTAAATACTGTTATTCTCGGCGTTTCACGGGATTCGGTTAAAGTTCACGAAGGTTTCAAATGCAAACAGGCATTCCCGTTCGACTTGCTGTCCGACCCGGATGAAACCTTATGTCATTTGTTTAGTGTCATTAAGATGAAGAATATGTACGGCAAGCAAGTCCGAGGCATCGAACGCAGCACTTTTTTGATCGATGAGCAAGGCATCCTAAGACAGGAATGGCGAGGCGTAAAAGTCAAAAACCATGTCACCGAAGTCCTGCAGGAACTTAAAACCTTGACTCAATAAATAGATAA
>SLIO01000415.1 GCA_007135635.1 Methylomicrobium sp.
ATGCAATACCCGGCTTCTTTCACTTCGAATTTGTGAGGTTTGTTGCTTGAATAAATCGCTGTTGTTTAGCGCGAATTCGGCAGTTATTTGAGTCAGCGTATTGATGTTGTAGGGCAGTCTGATTTTGTTTAATTCGCCGATGGTTGTTGCATCGCCGACGATGTAGCCCAAACGAAGCCCCGCTAAGCCAAGTTTCGAAAGGGTGCGCATGACCAACAAATTCCCATATTCGCCGATTGCGTCGATAAAGCTCTTGTCGGTAAACGGTGCGTAGGCCTCGTCGACGATGACCAGTCCCGGTGCCGCGTCGATGATTTTTCGAATCGAGATTTCGTTGAATAGGTTGCCGGTCGGATTATTCGGGTAGGCCAGAAAAATAAGCGAAGGTTGGTGTTTTTCGATCGCCTCGAGCATGGCCGGCAAATCTAGGTCGAAATCATCGGGCTTTAGCGGAATGTCAATATAATCAAGGCCAAGGCACCGGCTCAGTTGCCGATACATAACGAAGCCTGGCGATGGCGATAGCACTTTTGCGTGAGTCGGCAAGGCCATCAATAGTAACTGTATGATTTCGTCCGAGCCATTGCCCAACAGAATCTCTAAGTCCCCTGCAATATGATCGAGTTCTTTCAGGGTGGCACACAGCTTTCTGGCCTCGGGGTCCGGGTAGCGATTGATTTCGGCCTCTTTGATAACGTCGAGCCATTCTTTTATGACCGGTTCCGGCCACCGATAAGGATTTTCCATCGCGTCGAGTTTGATCAGTCCGCCGGCATCGGCGACTTTATAGGCCGATAGGTCCAGCACTTCTTTACGGAAAATAGAGTTAATTAAATCGGATTGTGGCATGGGTCTGATCAACGGTAGTCAGTTTGCTGGTTAGGGTCTAAATGTTGCTAATCAATAATGGCATACGGATGACACGGATCAGAGGGATTGCCCTGGTTTTTTGCCGTGTTATCAGCGTAGATTCCCCTCTCAGTGACTATCTGTCGAATCTGCCTGCCATTCAAAACTTAGGATTTCGTGATAAATAACGTCCTGGAGCTATAGGCTTTGTTGAGGGTTCGGTAACTCGCTTGGCAGGACGCCGTGAATACGTCCGTGAAGGCTTGACGGCGGCTTTCCCTGCCGCCGACACCTGCCAATCGAGTTACCGAACCCTCCCTGAAATAGGGAAGTTATTTACGACCAAACCCTTATCTTGCCATTCAAGACTTATTAAGACTTGATTCTATATTCCGCCGATCGAGCATGCGCGGTTAAGCTTTCGCCGCGAGCCAAAATCGAGGCGGTTTTACCTAAAGTATCGGCGCCGGCTTCCGAGCAATTGATTAGGCTTGAACGTTTTTGGAAGTCATACACGCCGAGCGGCGATGAAAACTTTGCCGTACCGGATGTCGGTAACACATGATTTGGCCCTGCACAATAATCGCCCAAGGCTTCCGCAGTATAGCGGCCCATGAAAATCGCGCCGGCATTGCGGATTTTCGCACACAGCGATTCCGGGTCGGCGACCGACAATTCGAGATGTTCCGGTGCGATACGATTGGCGATTTCGGCGGCTTCATCGAGGTTGGTAGTTTTGATGAGTGCGCCACGGCCGGACAACGAAGCTTTGATGACTTCGGCTCGTTCCATTTCGGGCAGTAATTTTAAGATACTGCGCTCGACGGCATCTAAATAATCGGCGTTATCGGATAATAAGATCGACTGCGCATTTTCATCGTGTTCGGCTTGTGAAAACAAGTCCATCGCGATCCAGTCAGGATCGGTTTGGCCGTCGCAAATGATTAATATCTCCGACGGTCCCGCGATCATGTCGATGCCGACTTGACCGAATACCATTTTTTTCGCTGTAGCAACATAGATATTGCCGGGGCCGACGATCTTGCAGACGGCTGGGACGGTTTCGGTGCCGTATGCGAGCGCTGCGACCGCTTGCGCGCCGCCTATTGAAAAAGCCCGGTCGACGCCGGCCAGATAAGCTGCCGCCAATACTAGTTGATTGATTTCGCCTTGAGGCGTCGGCACGACCATGATTAATTCAGGAACGCCGGCAACTTTTGCCGGTATTGCATTCATCAGCACCGAGGACGGATAAGCGGCTTTTCCGCCCGGAACATAAAGGCCGACTCGGTCCAGTGGGGTGATCTTTTGACCGAGTAGCGTGCCGTCTTCCTCGCTGAATTGCCAGGATGCCATGGTTTGTTTTTCGGCATAAGCGCGAATTCGCCGTGCGGCGGTATCGAGGGCTTCGGCTTGCGCACTTGGCAGGTTGTCCCAGGCGGCTTTAAGCGATTCTTTGCTGATTTCCAGATCGTTCGCTGTCTGAATGCTGCGTCGGTCGAAGCGGTTCGTGTAATCGATGACGGCCTGATCGCCCGATTTTTTGACGGCGGCAATGATGTCTAAGACCTGGTTTTGAATCTCGACGTCGTCTTGTTCGTTCCAATCCAGCAGGGATTTCAGTCGGCGTTCGAAATCCAAGTCGACGGTATCAAGACGGTTGATTGAAAAATTGGTCATGAAGTCACCTCTTAGCCAAAGTTTTTTCGAATTGGTCGATCAGCGATTGAATGGCTTGATGTTTCATCTTCATTGCGGCTTTATTGACGACCAGTCTCGAACTGATGTTCATGATCAAGTCGCGCGGCTCGAGTCCGTTGGCTTTTAGGGTATTGCCGGTGTCAACCAGATCGACAATGCAGTCGGCGAGACCGACCAGCGGCGCAAGCTCCATCGAGCCATAAAGTTTGATGATGTCGGCCTGTATGCCCAATTCCGCGAAATATTTCTTGGCGGTTTTGACATACTTAGTTGCAACGCGCACGCGTCGAGTAATTTTCGGTGCGTCTTTGTGGGCCGCAGTCATCAGTCGGCAAGTTGCAATATTTAAATCCAATGGCTCGTAAAGGCTTTCTGCTCCGTGCTCGAGCAAGACGTCCTTGCCGGCGATGCCCATGTCGGCCGCGCCATATTCGACGAAGGTCGGTACATCGGTGGCACGGATGATGACCAATTGCACATCGTCACGAGTTGTTTGCAAAATCAGTTTGCGGCTGGTTTTCGGGTCGTCGACCGGCCTGATACCGGCCTCTTCCAGCAAAGGCAACGCTTCTTCGTAGATTCGGCCTTTCGATACGGCGATTGTTAACATTTTGAAACCTTAGCTTGGGACACGGCGGATGATAGCGCCGAGTTGTGACAATTTTTCTTCGATGTGGTCGTAGCCACGGTCGATATGATAGATTCGGTCGACCAGCGTTTCACCTTCCGCAGCCAGCGCCGCCAAAACCAAGCCGGCCGAAGCTCTTAAGTCGGTCGCCATGACCGGGGCTCCGGTCAATTTGTCGACGCCTGTGCAAATCGCAGTGTTGGATTCCAATTTGATATTGGCGCCCATGCGCTGCATTTCTTGGATATGCATGTAACGGTTTTCGAAGATCGTTTCGGTAATAATGCCGACGCCTTCGGCAATCGTGTTCATCGCGGTGAACTGCGCCTGCATGTCTGTCGGAAACGCCGGATAAGGAGCCGTCCGAACCGAGACGGCTTTCGGTCGTTTGCCGTGCATGTCCAATGCAATCCAGTCGGGGCCTGTTGTGATTTCGGCACCCGCTTCGGTTAGCTTCGAGAGGACGGCGTCAAGAATGTCGGTACGGGTGCTTTTTAGTTTGACTTTGCCGCGGGTAATGGCGGCAGCGATCAGGTAAGTGCCGGTTTCGATACGGTCCGGCATGATGGTGTAGTGAAGATCTTTTTTACCCAATCTATCAACGCCTTCGATTTCAAGGAGATCGGTGCCGATACCTTTGATGCGTGCGCCCAGCGCATTCAAAAAGTGCGCAAGATCGGAAACTTCGGGTTCTCTAGCCGCGTTTTCGATAATCGTTGTGCCCTCGGCTAGCGTTGCCGCCATCAATAGGTTTTCAGTGCCGGTCACGGTGACTTGCTCAAGCACCAGTCGGCAGCCTTTTAGGCGATCAACTTTGGCATGGATAAAACCGCCTTCAACTTTTATGTCCGCGCCCATTTTAGCTAGACCGTCCAAGTGAATATCGACCGGACGCGTGCCAATCGCACACCCCCCGGGAAGCGAGACATGTGCTTCGCCGAATCGCGATAGGAGGGGGCCGAGTACCAAAATCGATGCACGCATCGTTCTAACCAGTTCGTAGGGGGCCTCGAAATTGGTGATCGAACGGCTGTCGATTTCGATATTCATTTTTTCATCAACCATCAATTGAACGCCCATGCGGCCGAGCAATTCCATCGTGGTGGTGATGTCATGCAAATGAGGGATATTGCCAAGGTTAACCGGTTGGTCCGAAAGCAGCGTGGCGGCCATGATCGGCAGGGCTGCGTTTTTAGCGCCGGAAATACGCAGTTCCCCGGAGAGTTGGACGCCGCCTTTAATCAGTAATTTATCCATGGACTATATGTTCTCGGTTGTTGTGGCAGGTCAATCGCCTATTCAGGCAGGGCGGCGGCAAAGTATTCGGTTGTTTCCAGACCGCTTAATTTAGCCAGTGTTAAAAGTTGTTCGGGGATGTTTCGGAATTTAATTTCAACCCGGTTGCCGCGGGCGAATTTAATCCACTCGATCAATAATGCCAAGCCGCCACTGTCGGTGTTAGTCACTTGCTCAAGATCAATGGTTACCGTATGCGCCGACTTTAAAAATGCTAACGATTCGACGGTTTTTTTATCGATGCTCACAAAGGTTAGATCGCCCGCTACAGAAAATATGCCGGGGCTTTGTTGGGTGATATTAATCGCGCTCACCGTTTATTCCGCCGCTTTTTGGAATAAGAATCGGCCTATGACTTCCTCCAATACGATTGCGGACTGCGTGATTTCAATTCGTCCGCCGTTTTTTAGATAATCGAAGGACCCGCCTGGATCGAGGTTGATATATTGTTCGCCTAAAAGTCCGGCGGTATAGATCGTAGCCGAGGTATCCTCGGGTAAGGTATCGTATTTCGATTCGATGCTCATTTCCACGACCGATTCGTAAGTTTCTTTATCGATATAAATGTTGCTAACGCGGCCGATTCGAACGCCCGCGACAGTGACCGGCGATTTTACTTTAAGGCCGCCTGAATTGCTAAAACGCGCGGTGATCACATAGGTATCCGCGGGCATGAAGGATCGTATATTGCTGACTTGCAAGGACAGAAAAAATAGGGCGACGATACCGGCCGCGACGAACAGTCCGACCAATGTATCCTGGGTGCGGGTATGCTGCATGCTAAATGTCTCCAAACATCATGGCGGTTAAAATAAAGTCCAGGCCTAGTATGGCGAATGCGGAGTTGACGACGGTGCGGGTCGTCGCGCGGCTAACGCCTTCGGCGGTCGGTGCGGAATCGTAACCTTCGAATAATGCGATCCAGGTGGTGACAAAGCCGAACACGATGCTTTTAATGACGCCGTTGACGATATCGTCATAAAAGTCCAGATTCGCTTGCATTTGTGACCAATAAGAGCCGTCATCGACGCCGAGTAATCCAACACCAACCAAATGCCCGCCAAGAATGCCGACCATGCTGAATAAAGCAGCCAATAGGGGCATCGACAAGAAGCCCGCGAAAAAACGTGGCGAAATGATGCGGTTGACAGGGTCGACTGCCATCATTTCCATGCCGGATAGTTGTTCGGTCGCTTTCATCAGGCCGATTTCGGCAGTTAGGGCGGAACCTGCGCGTCCGGCGAACAGCAATGCGGTAACCACGGGTCCAAGTTCTCTAACCAGCGATGCCGCAACCATGATGCCAAGTGCTTCCTCCGAACCAAAATCCGACAGTATGTTGTAACCCTGTAGCCCCAAGACCATGCCGACGAATAGGCCGGATATCGTTACGATCAAGAAGGTCAGTACGCCGACTGAATGAAGTTGATTAAGCAGCAATCTGGGTTTTATTGCAACATCGACAGCGCCGGTCAACGTGTGCCCGAGAAAGAGCGTGGCTCGACCGAGTTTGGCGAAACTAGTTCGGGTTGATGAGCCCAATTGTTGTATAAAATGCAGCATATTAATCCTCGCGGTGATATCGCGAACGTCCGCGTTTACGGGAAAGCGTTTTTTTCAGTCCCTTAGCGTTCTTCAATCCGGTAGCGTTCAAGGATTCGTCTGTTTTAATGGTTTCTTTTTTAGCAGCGATTCGAGCAGTTTGTTGAGAGCAAACCAGTAGGTCTTCGATATAGTTCGTTGCGGGATAATGGAAATGAACGGGACCGTCCGGATCGCCTTTCATAAACTGCTGAACCCATGCCGAGTCCGATGCTTCGATTTCTTTAGGGGTGCCTTGCCCCGCGATTTTACCGTCGGAAATAACGTAGATATAATCCGCGATTGCCGAGGTTTCCGTGACATCGTGGGAGACGATGATGCTGGTCAGTCCTAGTGTGGTATTGAGTGATTTGATCAAGTGAACGAGTGCACCCATCGAAATCGGATCTTGTCCGGTAAACGGTTCGTCGTAGAGGATCATCATCGGGTCCAGCGCGATCGCACGGGCGAGTGCCACGCGTCTGGCCATGCCGCCGGACAGTTCGTTCGGCATCAAGTTGCGGGCGCCGCGCAGACCGACAGCCTGGAGCTTCATTAATACTAAGGTGCGGATCATCGACTCGGTTAAGTGCGTGTGTTCGCGGAGCGGAAACGCGACATTCTCATAAACATTGATATCGGTTAATAATGCGCCGCTTTGAAACAGCATACCGATGCGTTTGCGTAAATTGAATAATTCCTTGCGTCGCAATTGATGAACATCGAGTCCGTCGACGACGATAGAACCTTGTTCCGGAAAAAGTTGTCCACCAATCAACTTGAGCAGCGTGGTTTTACCCGTGCCGCTTGGGCCCATGATCGCGGTAATTTTGCCGCGCGCAATATCGAGAGAAATATCATCGAATATTTTTCTGTTGCCGCGTGAGAATGAAAGGTTACGGACGGATATTAAACTGTCGGCCGAGATATCGCTGTTATCCATGCCTGATGATAACCCTGTCGGAAAATCTAAACCGTCTATTCTGGCTGAGAAGCGAAGGTTAAGTCAACTAATTGCAGGATTTATTAGTGAGCAGTGAGAAGTAAGCAGGGAGCGGTGAGTAGTAAGCAGGGCGCAGTGAATAGAGAATAGGGAATAGGGAATAGGGAGCGGAAAGTGCGATTTCGGAAGTCTCGGGAGGTCATTCGACCGAGATGCTTTTGTAAACGATTCGCTGCTGCCTGTTTACAGTTCACCGCTTTCTTATAAACGATGAGCTACCTTTAGAGTGACGAATATTTTAGGGTTTATGCTTACAGAGGTGAGTACGCTAGGGACAGCAGTGTCTTAATCGTGTCATAATGCCCCAAATTTGCCCTTTCTAAATCTTATGTGGTGCGATTCTATCGTTTTGATTGCAAGTCTGGCGTTAATGGTGTATTCGGCGGATACATTTGTCGATGGCGCGGCAGCAATTGCACAAAATTGGGGCGTTTCGACATTATTAATCGGTTTGACCGTAGTCGGTTTTGGGACTTCGATTCCCGAGGTGTTGGTTTCAGGTTTAGCGTCATGGCAGAGCAATGCGGGTCTTGCCGTAGGCAATGCATTGGGGTCGAATATTGCGAATATCGGGCTAATATTAGGTTGTTGTGCACTAATCATGCCGTTGACTTTTCGGCCAAAACTATTGAGTCGGGAGTTGCCGATCTTATCGATAACCAGTTTATTTTGTTTTGGTCTTGCTTTTGACGGGTTGACACTGAGTGACGGCATTATTTTATTAGCCGGACTGGTGTGTTTTATTGCTTGGTTGGTTCGAGACGGGCTTGATCAATCAAAAAACGGCAGTTTTAGCGATACAGTGGCAATGTCGTTGCCGAAGCGTTCAATGGTTTTAGTCTGGCTTTTGACAATCATTGGTTTATTGGGGTTGTTAATCAGTGCAAGGCTATTGGTGTGGGCTTCAGTTAATATTGCGAATGCGTTAGGTGTCAGCGATTTGGTTATCGGCTTGACGATTGTCGCAATGGGGACTAGTTTGCCGGAGCTAGCGGCATCAGCGGCAAGCGTATTCAAGCGGCAGACCGATTTGGCGGTCGGCAATGTGATTGGTTCAAATATGTATAATTTGCTAGCAGTCTATTCGTTGCCGGGATTAATTGCCCCAGGACCAGTAAATGAAAGTGTTCTGTATCGGGATTTTCCGGTGATGCTGGCATTAACATTGGCGCTTTTTGTTTTTGGATTCAGGTTTTCCAAACCGGGGAGAATCAATCGATGTGGGGGGCTGTTTTTGTTATCAAGCTACGGCACTTATCAATGGCTGGTATTAAAAAGTACAATCGCAGGTTAGAGCGAACAATATGATGATTCATGAACCCGAGTTGCGAAAACTGGCCTTGGCGGTTATTCAGGTCGAGGGCGATGCTATTACCGCCTTGACGGAACGGATCGATGACGATTTTATTTTGGCTTGTCGTTTAATGTTTAATTGCAAAGGGCGAGTCGTTGTGACCGGCATGGGCAAATCCGGTCATATTGCCGGTAAAATTGCTGCCACTTTGGCGAGCACCGGGACGCCGGCTTTTTTTGTGCATTCCGGTGAAGCCAGTCATGGCGACTTGGGTATGATCACGTCTCAAGATGTGGTCTTGGCCTTGTCGAACTCGGGAGAAACAGGTGAAGTCATTACTATTTTGCCGATCATCAAACGCATCGGCGTGCCGTTGATTGCGATGACCGGCAATCGGGAATCTACATTGGCGAAATTCGCCACGGCGCACATTGATGTCAGCGTTCGTCAAGAGGCCTGTCCTTTAGGATTAGCGCCGACCTCAAGTACGACCGCAGCTTTGGTGATGGGCGATGCTCTTGCGGTTTCACTGCTGGAGGCAAGAGGGTTTACCCGGGATGATTTTGCGTTATCGCATCCAGGGGGTAGTCTGGGAAGACGTTTGCTGCTAATGGTCAGCGATATCATGCATATCGGCGATGAAATTCCAATTGTCCCGGAAACGGCTTTAATTACCGAAGCTTTGTTGGAAATGACCGAGAAAAAAATGGGCATGACCGTGATCGTCGATCGCTTTGGCAAAAGTGCCGGCATCTTTACCGATGGCGATTTGAGGCGGTTTTTGGAAAAAAATCTTGATGTGCATGGGACTCTTATCGGTGATGCAATGACTCGAAACTTTACCGCGATCGATGCCGATATTCTGGCTGCCGAAGCGATGCAGATCATGCAGCAGAAAAAAATCAATGCATTGATTGTTAATGATGATACGGACAAGCCGATTGGGGCATTGAGTATGCATGACTTGATCCATGCAGGAATTGTCTGATAACAGGAGCTGAAAAATGCAAAACGTATTGGCCAAAGCCGCTCGGCTGAAATTGCTGATTCTCGATGTCGACGGGGTACTGACCGATGGTCGCTTGTTTTTCGATAACCAAGGCGTTGAATATAAATGTTTTCATGCCCGAGATGGGCACGGGATAAAATTACTGCGTCAAACCGGCGTCGAAGTGGCGGTGATTTCCGGGCGGAATTCGAACTCGGTGGCTTTGCGTATGAAAAGTCTCGGTATAACGCACGTTTATCAAGGTCATGAAAATAAAATTAAGGCCTTTGAGGAGCTCATTCAAATGTTGGCTATCGATCCGGCTGAAGCCGCGCATGTTGGCGACGACTTACTAGATCTGCCGATTATGTCCCGGGTTGGCTTGGCGATCGCTGTCGAGGACGCAAATTTTGCCGTCAAACAACGCGCGCACTGGTGTACGACTCTGCCCGGCGGTAAAGGCGCGGTCAGGGAGGTGTGCGATTTGATCATGCAGGCGCAGGGGACTTTTGCTGCCGTTCTTGACGGGTACTTGTCTTAAGTCATGCCGGAAAGCAATCTTCGTCTTTATATTTATAGTGTATTGCTGGCGATCGTAAGCTGGTGGTTGTTGCAGTTGACGCAAGTTGATGAAGAAGTCATAGCGGTCGAGAAGTCTCCTCACATGGTTGATTATTTCAGTACCGGCTATGCTAAATGGGAAATGGATGAGACCGGCCGGCTCAAGAGCAAATTGGTTGCCGATACCTTGACGCACTATAATGATGACGGAACCACGCACTTGCAGCGGCCGGTTATGACCATTATGAATCCGGAAGTCCCGCCTTGGGTAATCCAATCGGAAACCGGAATTGTTTCGGGCGATAGGAAACTCATTCTGATGAATGGAAAAGCTGTCGTTGCAAGAGAGGCAGCGACGGGGGCGAGGGCGATGAAAATCAATAGCTCGAATTTACGTGTTCATCCGGAGATTAATTACGCGGAAACCGATGAATGGGCTGAGTTGCTTAGTCCTCCGAACAGGACTGAAGGTATAGGGATGAAACTCTATTACAGTACACCTATCCGGATAGAGTTGTTTTCCAAGGTTAGAGGGAAATATGAGACAAAATAACTATAAAAGAACCTGTTACGGGATCATTTTTTCGATTTTAATCGCTTACAGTTCGTCCTGTCTGGCATTAAAAAGCGATGCCGACCAACCGATTTATATCGACTCGAACGCGGCAACCTACGACGATAATGCCGGGGTCAGTATTTACACTGGGAATGTTATTTCGACCCAGGGTAGCCTTAAGGTTTGGTCTGATAAATTGGTTGTGTATTTTAAAGACGGCGACGTCGATAAACTGGTGGCGACCGGAAAACCTGCCCGTTTTCAGCAAACTCCCGATAGCGGCGGCGATATCACCGGCAAGGCGTTGACCGGCGAATATTATCCCAAGCAGAATTTATTGATATTGATCAAGGATGCGGTGGTTTGGCAAGAAGGCAATACCTATGCAAGCGACATCATTCGTTATGATAGTCGAAACTCGATTGTCAAAGCGGGCGACCAGGAATCCGATGCCAAACGGGTTCGCGTTATATTAAAACCTAAATCGGAAAAATGATAAAAATATGACGAAACTGGCGGCTCAAGGATTGATTAAACACTACAATAAACGTAATGTCGTCAACGGCGTTTCGTTGAACGTCAACACCGGGGAAATTGTGGGCTTGCTGGGGCCTAACGGCGCCGGGAAAACCACTAGCTTTTATATGCTGGTGGGTCTGATTAAAGCTGATGCCGGCGAGATAACGCTAGACGATCTTTCTATCACACATTATCCGATGCATGTTCGCGCACAAATGGGACTTGGCTATTTACCTCAGGAGCCTTCGGTATTCCGTAAGTTGAGTGTTGCCGATAATTTGCGGGCGGTGCTGCAAATTCGCGCCGATTTGACCAAAGGGCAGGTCGAGTTGATGATCGAAGAGTTGTTGGCGGAGTTTCATGTTGAACATCTGCGCAATCAAATTGCTGTTGGCCTGTCGGGTGGGGAGCGCCGGCGTGTCGAAATTGCCAGGGCTTTGGCCAGCGAACCGAAATTTATCTTGCTTGACGAACCGTTTGCCGGCGTCGATCCAATTTCGGTTGAGGATATCAAGCAGATTATTATTCACCTGAAGGAAAGAGGTATTGGTGTTGTCATTACCGAACATAATGTCAGGGAAACCTTGGGGATTTGCGACCGTGCCTATATTCTCAATGAAGGTAAAGTGATTGCTGAGGGCGACGCGGAGGCTATAGTTCATAATCAAGAAGTCAGGAAGGTTTATTTGGGTGAGAACTTCAGTCTTTAGCGCTATACTTCAATAAAGTGAAAGAACAATTGCTGCTATATTTTTGGAGTCGGTAACGACTATGTTCATATTGGGGCTGCGGGAAGTAGAGCCGGGAGCTGGAATCGAACCCTATGTTGTTCGAGAATCATACACTTGACCAAAACATCCAAAATGATCGCTTGATGCATGGATTAATAATGTTCAAACTTATACGATGAAACAGTCACTTCAACTCCGTCTCGGTCAACAGCTTACGATGACCCCACAGTTGCAGCAGGCGATAAAGCTGCTACAACTGTCGACGCTCGATTTGCAACAGGAAATCCAAAACGCGCTGGAATCGAATATGATGTTGGAAGTCGCCGAGGACGAAGGCGCCGGCGTTGCCGATCGTGAGCCTTTAGAGAAGAAAACCGATTATTCCGATCAGTCAACGAGTGAAGGTTCGCAAACCGATATACCCGACGAATTACCGATCGATAGCTCGTGGGAGGATGTTTTTGATAATGCTCAGGCCGCGATAAATGGGCAGGGCGAGTCGGTCGAATTCGAGGGGCAGCGTAGTAAATCGGAAACATTATTGGATCATTTGTTGTGGCAATTGGATCTGGCGCATTTTTCCGACCGTGATCGTGAGATCGCGGAGACGATTATTGATTCGATCAATGAAGACGGTTACTTGGTCTGTTCATTGGAAGATATTTTTCAAGGATTGTTGGAGCAAATGGACGATCTCGAGCTTGATGAGGTTGAGGCGGTGTTGCATCAAGTGCAAAATTTCGATCCTTCAGGTGTGGCTGCCAGGGATTTAAGCGATTGTCTCTTGTTGCAATTACAGCAACTATCCGATGATGTTCCATACAAACAGGAAGCAATGGAGCTGGTAAGCCGCTATTTGGGATTGCTTGCTGCTCAAGATCAGGCCAAATTAGTGCGCAAGTTAGGCGTAAGCGAGTTTCAGCTTAACAAAGTAATTGCATTGATCAGGACATTGGACCCTAAGCCCGGGACGAGAATAGAAAATACTGATTCCGAATACGTTATTCCCGATGTTTATGTGGTCAAGGTTAATGATCAGTGGCAAGTAGAGCTTAATCCCGATATCGCGCCAAAACTCAGAATTAATCCGTTTTATTCAAGTATGATCAAGCGCGCGGACAGCAGTAAGGACAATTCCTGCATGAAGGATCATTTACAGGAAGCCCGGTGGTTTATCAAGAGTCTGCACAGTCGAAACGAGACCTTGTTAAGGGTGGCCCGCTGTATTGTTGGAAAACAGCAGGATTTTTTGGAGCACGGTTCCATTTCGATGAAACCGATGGTGCTTCGGGATGTCGCAGAAGAGTTGCAATTGCATGAGTCGACGATATCGCGCGTAACCACGCAAAAATATATGCACACGCCGAACGGCATCGTCGAGTTCAAATATTTTTTTTCCAGTCATGTATCGACGGCGGCGGGTGGTGAGTGCTCTTCTACGGCTATTCGGGCGCTGATTAAAGAGCTGGTCGAGAATGAAAATCAAACAAAACCGCTCAGTGATAGTAAAATAGCAGATTTGTTAAAAGAAAAAGGCATCAATGTCGCAAGAAGAACGATTGCCAAATACCGTGAGGCGATGAATATTGCTTCATCCAGTCAACGTAAGCGTCTTTTATAGCGCCGAATTTATATCATCACCAATAAGGAGTTTATTCCATGCAAATCAGTGTATCCGGCCATCACATCGAAGTAACAGAATCGTTAAAGGCTTTTGTCGAGTCCAAGTTTGAGAAACTCGAGCGTCATTTTGATCATGTTACCGATGTGCACGTCGTTTTGACGGTCGAAAAACTGAATCAAAAAGCGGAAGCGACAGTACAAATCAGCGGCGCCAAATTGTTCGCCGAAGACACTCAGGAAGATATGTATGTAGCTATCGATAAATTAGTTGATAAATTGGATCGTCAAATCATCAAACATAAAGAGAAAACCGGCAGTCATCGCTAGTTAAAGATTGTCCCGAACGATTTAACAATGAAAGCACGGGAAAGGATTCCGGTGCTTTCGTCACCCACAGAACAGTTCTTTAGAACTTTTATCATGAAATTGCTTATCGTCAGCGGGCTTTCCGGGTCCGGTAAAAGTATTGCGTTAACCACGCTCGAGGATTGCGGGTTTTATTGTATCGATAACTTGCCGGTGACCTTGCTTGAGGATTTTATCAATGATGTCATGTTGGCCGATCGGAAAACCTATGAAAAAACGGCGATCGGCATCGATGCTCGAAATCAAAGCGATAGTTTGTTGAACTTTGCCAGCATCATCAAGCTGATTAGAGCAAAGGGGATTGAGTGCGAGGTAATGTTTATGCAGGCCGAAGAGGCTGTATTGCTAAAACGTTACAGTGAAACTCGGCGTCGGCATCCCTTGACCGATTATAATTTGCCGCTTAAAGAAGCTTTGGTTATCGAAAAAGAAATCCTCAAACCGATAGCGAGGCTCGCGGATTTTGTGATCGATACCAGTCGCACGCATTATCATCAATTGCGCGATTTAATCCGGGATCAGGTCGGTGAACGGAATGTTCGGCATATTTCCATTCAATTTCAGTCGTTCGGTTTCAAGCATGGGGTTCCGCTCGATGCTGATTTTATTTTCGATGTTAGATGCCTGCCCAATCCTTATTGGGTGCCGGAGTTGAGGGGGCTGACCGGCAAGGATCAAGCGATTATCGAATTTCTAAGCCGAGAACTTAATGTTCAGGAATATTTTCAAGATGTAAGTGCTTTTCTTCAGCGCTGGATTCCTCGCTTCGAAGAGGAGGGGCGAAGTTATTTAACTATAGCTATTGGCTGTACCGGAGGGCAGCATCGTTCGGTTTATTTGGCCGATTTGTTGGCCGGGCAATATAAATCACAAGCGCATAATGTCATTATTCGGCACAGGGAACTGCATTAAAAAAGGCTACGTTCGCGTTAGCAGTTGAAACGGTTCTTTTTCCTACTAAATAAACCCTTTAGGAAAGAGTCAATGATTGCTTTCCAATACACTGAGCGTGGAAGAGCGTACGATTACTCGCTTGACAGAACGCCGTAAATACCTCCCTGTAGGCTTGACGGCGGCGACTGATTGCCAAGGATGGCGTGTATTAGGGCACCAACAGTGGGCGCTTTAGGCGATGCAGGGCAGAAAAATGCTCCTGCATTTTC
>SLIO01000370.1 GCA_007135635.1 Methylomicrobium sp.
AAATCACTGATGAGCTTAAAACGAGTCGAACATTTCATAAGCGAGGAAGACTATCTTCAAGGCGAACAAGAAGCCAAGACTAGACATGAATTAATCAATGGTGAAGTCTATGCGATGGCCGGCGCGAATGAAAACCACAACCTAGTGTCGGGCAACGTTTTTTCCGAATTGAAAAACCGCCTAAAAGGCTCGCCTTGTAAAACCTTCATGTCGGACATGAAAGTCAAAGCCGGCGGCGATTTTTTTTACCCGGATGTCATGGTCGTTTGCGATGAAGACAGCGAACATGAATACTACAAAAGCTCACCGATATTGATTATCGAGGTTTTATCCGAAAGCACCCGTAAATTCGATAAAACTCATAAACGCTTGACTTATCAGAACATCCCTAGCTTGGAAGAATATGCGATCATCGAACAAGAACGATGCGAAATTGAAGTTTTCAGAAGAAAAGATCACTGGCAGTCGACTTATTACTATCTGGGCGATGAAGTCCACTTTGTTTCGATAGACGTATCGGTTTCGGTCGAAGACATTTATTATCAAGTCGACAATACCGATATAATTGATTATTTTGCCGAACGCTGATCTTTAACGCTCACGAACAAGGGACGCGATGCGTGCCCTACAAAACTTTTAAACTCTTAACTAACCAGACCTCTATCATGTCAGACAATTTATCCAACGATGCCGTTATCTATGCACTGCTTTCGATTAACAGCGAAATTGCCATACAAAAAGATTATCTCGATTCACCAGAACTGCCGATAGACGAAAAAGAATACGAAGAAGAAACGCTCGCCGATCTCGAGCAAGCCTTGATGGAGTTCATCGAGCTGTATAAAACCCGCCTTAAAGCGGATAAAACCCTGCCTAGCCTAGATGAATTGTTATATAGCGAATTATAAACCCAACCTATGCCCACACTTTACGGAATCAAAAACTGCGACACGGTAAAAAAAGCCCGCCAATGGCTGGACAAGCACAAGATCGACTATCGCTTTCACGACTTTCGGGAAGACGGCTTAACCCAAGCAATGCTCAAGCACTTTGCCGAACAGCTAGATTGGCAAGAACTGTTGAATCAACGCAGCACCAGTTGGCGTCAACTCGACGCGGCGCAAAAAGCCGATCTTAACGAAGACAAAGCACTGCAGTTGATGCATGAAACACCCACATTGATCAAGCGCCCGTTACTCGATGCCGACGGCAAATGGTTGGTCGGCTTCAAAGCCGAGCGCTATCAAGCCGAATTCGATCACTGAAAACCCAACTCATAAGCGGCGCAATACACTAACGTTATTGCGCCCAGACCAGCCTAACACCATGAACGACCCATTAGCACTACTCAAAAACCTCATCGCCCGTCCATCGGTGACACCCGAAGATGCCGGCTGCATGGACTTGCTTGCCGACAGACTCGCACGATACGGCTTTCGAGCCGAACGGCTGGATTTTGGCGACACCCAAAACCTATGGTTGAAGCGGGGCGAAAATAAACCCCTATTCGTATTTCTAGGCCATACTGATGTCGTTCCTACTGGGCCGCTGGAAAGTTGGGATTCGCCACCATTCGAGCCGACTATTAGAGACAACAAACTCTACGGGCGAGGAGCAGCCGATATGAAAAGCGGTATCGCTTGTTTTGTCGCCGCTGTCGAACGCTTCATTGAGCAACACCCCAATCACCAAGGCTCGATTGCGATTCTTCTGACCAGCGACGAAGAAGGCCCTGCGACAAACGGCGTGGTCAAAGTTGTCGAAGCATTGGAGCAACGTCAGGAGAAAATCGCTTGGTGTTTGGTCGGCGAACCCTCCAGCAACCAAACAGTCGGTGATGTCATCCGCGTCGGCCGACGCGGTTCACTGTGCGCCAAACTGACCGTACATGGCATCCAAGGCCATGTCGCCTACCCCGAAATCGCAAAAAATCCCATTCATTGCTTTGCTCCCGCATTAAAGGATCTAGCCGATGAAGCCTGGGACCACGGCAACGCCTTCTTTCCGCCGACCACCCTGCAAATTTCCAATATCAATAGCGGAACTGGAGCCGAAAACATCATCCCGGGCCAACTCGAAGTGATGTTCAATTTAAGATTCAGCACTGAATTAAACGAAAACCTAATTAAGCAACGCACCCAAACCATACTAGAAAAATACGATTTCAAATATGACCTAGAATGGCGCTTGTCGGGTCAGCCATTTTTAACCGACAAAGGCGAACTGATCGATGCCGTTCATGTCGCGATACAATCGGTCACCGGCTCCAAACCAATCGACGATACCGGCGGCGGTACCTCTGACGGACGTTTTATCGCACCGACCGGCGCACAAGTCGTCGAACTCGGACCGACCAACGCCACCATCCACAAAATCAACGAAAATATCGACCTTAAAGAATTGGACACTTTGACCGATATCTATCACAACATCCTGGTTGAATTAATGAAATAAACAAGCTTGGAGGAACCATGCCAGAAACACGATTACCCGGCCCTATTCGCATGATCTGGGGAAGCCTCGGTTGTTTTTGGCTTGCGGGAATTATCAATAAAGGCTTTTATACCTCGGCCGTGTTACTACTTTTATTCATTCCGCTACTGATTATTATTTACGGCGAAACGTCTGGACAAATGCGAAAACCGAACAAAGCCCCTGCCGCAAAGCCATCCGATTCGTCAACCGCATAGACTCTGGGCAAATAGCGCGTAAGTTTTCCTTCTAAAGCGGGTGCATTATTTATCCTAGATTTGGTGGACATATTCACCCAATAGCGCTTTCGCCACTACGTCAATTTAACGATAGCGATAACGGCAGATATAGTTAAACCTAGCGACCAGAACATAAACCGATCCATGCGTTGGGTAATAGCGGTTAAATGCTTGTCCATTTGTTCAAAGCGTTTATCAACTTGCTCAAAACGCTTATTCATAAGTGAAAATAAAAACGATTATATTAGGCCTTGTACTATTGGAAATTTTGATGCAGGCACTACGACCGCATGATTACAACCCATAAAACCAGTGTAACGGTATCAGCACGATCAGCTATTGGATTTTCTTTACGCCCTGTGGAATAAGTAATAAGCGGACTTTCCAGTGCAGCCACCGAAATCGAAGACCCCAATTTTCAAGCTTCAGGATTATCGAGACACACGGTTAGCGATACTATTGAAATTGGGAACACATGCCTTAGCCTTGATAAGACCGGCATGCGTTACCCTTCGCTGGAGCATGGGAACGAGGAAATCCTGCGTTGGTTGCGTAACTTATTTCATACCGGTTACTAAGCCCTTTGCAAACGCTGTGGCATTACCGTAAAAAATTGTTTGAAATGCGGCATGAAGCTAATTGTGATCGGTATCGAGAACAGACAATAAATTGCCGCCGCCTCGCCGGTCGATACGCCAAAAAGCCACTGCGGCATAAGCAAGGTCATCAAGGCCATGATGCAGTGGTAGGAAGCCATTTTCCAATTGTCGGGCCAAATAAACCCGCTCAATGCCAACGCAAAAAGGGATCCGTGGGTAATCAAAAAACCAAAGGCGCTCGGTATGGCATAGCCGATATGATAAATTCCGCTATATAGGCAAGCCACCTTGTTACCGATAAAGTTCGGCTCGATTCCGAATAATTGCCATTCCTTGGGCAGGAAATTGAAGATGAGAAACAGCGAACTCAAAGTAGCGCTAAAGTAGAATGCTTTTTTTAGGGCTTCTTTATCTGAGGAATAAGTGGCCAATGCAGGCATAATTGCAAATGCCTGCAGACTGATGTGATAAGTAGATAATTCGCTGAGAAAAAGATTCGTGCCGTAACCGCATTGATCGGCAACCGGGTACGCAAAATATTGAATGAATTCCATCATTGAGAAATGCAGTATGGCGTAGGTTCTCGCCAATCTCACCTGCAGGGTTTCACTCTTATCTAAAAAAGTCACGCTAGAAGCGGCCAGGCCTAACACGCCGAGACCTAAAGACATATTCGCACTAAAACACATGATTATTCCGCCATTTATCAGTAACGCAATGATTATTATTCAATGCC
>SLIO01000289.1 GCA_007135635.1 Methylomicrobium sp.
CGTACCCTCCTTTCAACATCCGCTCAATATTGAAAAAACCAAGTTATTTAGAGCTATATCCTTTGGTTTCTGCTGACTTTGAGTTCAAATGGATATCAACTATTAACGCAAACATAGCCTTTCTTTAGCCAATGATGATTACTCTGCATGAGAACTATTTGGGGAGGTTATTTTATGCTTTTTCCTTAGGTTGTCTCTTCGTGAGCGGCTGATCGAGATCGAATTCCCGACGACCACCAGATTCGACAAGCGCCTTCGTCGGATACCATGCACGGACCAATCGGCGTCCGCGGCGTACAGGAAACACCATATAATTTGCAGTCGACCGGCTTGATGCGGCCTAATACGACTCTCGCACAGTCGCACCCCGGAGGCATCGTGCCAGCGTTTTTTCGCGCCTGTTCGGCATATTCGGGATAATGAAGACGGGCATTGTGCTGTGCATAGTCGGCGTGAAGCTCGAGTCCCGATGCCGGTATTGTCCCGATTCCGCGCCATGGCGCATCGACAACCCTTAATGTGCTTTCGATCAAGCGTCGGGCTGTCGGATTGCCATGCGGTTTAACGACTTGTTCGTAGCAATTGTCCAGAAAAATTCGGCCTTCGAGTTTTTGCCGTAAAACCGAATAAATGGCCGCTAGCAGACTGTCTGGCGTAAATCCCGCGATGGCGGCTGGAAATCCGTGTTGGTCCACGACAAATTGCCATTCGCTAGGGCCCATCACGGTGGCGACATGGCCTGGGGCGATCAGCGCATCAAACGAAGGTGTTTCGTAATTCAACAGCATCGCGACTGCCGGCCAAGTCAGACGGCCGCTCATCAATAACAATAAATTATCCGGTATTCCTTCGGCGAGCATGCCGGCGACCGGCGCGCAAGTCGTTTCGAAACCAGCAACGAAAAATACGACCGTTTTATCGGGTTCGGATTTCGCGATCCGGATCGCTTCGAAAGGAGAAGCGATGGGGCGAATGTCGGCGCCGGCGGCTTTGGCTTGCTCGAGCGAGCGCACCGACTTGCTCGAAACGTTGACCGGCACGCGCAGCATATCGCCGAATGCCACGACCACTGTATTTTCATGCAAACCGATTTGAATAGCTTGATAAATATCTTCCTCGGGACAAACACAAACGGGGCAACCGGGACCTGGAATCAGCTCAATCGTATCAGGCAGCGCGCTTCGCAATCCTGCCATCGATATCGAGCGTTCATGTCCGCCGCAGACATTCATGATCCGTATCGGATCGGTTATCGGTAGTTCGCGTATTTTATCGAGCCATTGCGATGCGATTAGCGACATATCAAATTCTCAGGCCGTCTTTTAAGACCGGGCGAAAACGCAGTTGAGCCGGATCGCTATGTAATAATTGTCCGTCACGTTGAATATTGGGCCGAGTCGTTTGCCGGTTTTGTAATCGGTCTCGGTGTAATTGCATTTGCTCGTTCAACCAGTCGATCCAGGCGTCTAAGCCGGCATCGCTGTTTTGCCGAGAAGACAAGTTAATCACCGGCGCTTTGCTGGCCAAGTCGCGTAATGCTTGTTCGGCGCGGTTCGGTAAAAAATCGTCGAGGAAAGGCAATAAATCAGTTTTCGTGATGAGCATCAAATCAGCAGCGCGGAACATCACCGGGTATTTGGCCGGTTTGTCATCGCCTTCGGTTGTCGAGAGCAGAGTCACATTCAAATGATGCCCTAGATCGAAACTGGCCGGGCAAACCAGGTTGCCGACATTTTCTATGAATAAAATATCGATGGATGATAAATCGATATGATGAAGCGAATCGTGGATGAGGTGCGCGTCGAGATGGCACGCAGTCCCCGTTGTGATTTGATGTGCTGGAACGCCATGCGCGCGAATCCTGGCAGCATCGTTTTCAGTTTCGAGATCGCCTTCGATAACAGCCAGACGCAACGATCCGTTCAGACGTTTAATTGTCGCTTCAAGTAGGGCGGTTTTACCCGAGCCGGGTGAAGACATGAGATTAACCGCCAAAACTCTCTGGGCATCGAAATGACTTCGGTTATGATCGGCTTGCCGGTCGTTTTTGTCGAGCAGATTTTTGAGTACCGTGACCGTCGTTGCGCCTTTGGCAGGCTTTTCCGCGAGAACCAGCGGACGATTGCCCGGCGTGATATTACAACCGCAGGTATTGCACATGTTGATAGCCTCTGTTACTTCTTATGATCGCATTGCTATGTTATACGAGCACAATCGATGGTACAAGATAAGAATTGGCGGTACCGGTCGGCGACGATTGTTTCGAGGATTGATACATGTTAAAGCTTACCGTTCAGGAGAGTGAAATAGAACAACAAGGTTGAATAACGAGACTAAACTCCAATAAACTCGTTTTTTGTTTTGAATTAAGGAGTCAAAAAGATGCGTTATTTACATACGATGGTTCGAGTGGGCGATTTGGATGAGTCACTTGACTTTTATTGCAATAAACTCGGATTGGTTGAATCGCGACGCATGGAGAGCCAACAAGGTCGTTTTACTTTGGTTTATTTAGCGGCTCCGAAGGATAAGGAACAAGCCAAGGCCCAAGACGCCCCATTGCTTGAATTAACTTATAATTGGGATCCCGAGATTTACGACGGCGGCCGCAACTTCGGCCATTTGGCTTTCGAGGTCGATGACATTTACGAGACTTGCCAAAAATTGATGGATGCCGGTGTTACGATCAATCGGCCGCCTCGGGATGGACATATGGCGTTCATTCGTTCGCCTGACGAAGTTTCGATCGAGTTGCTGCAAAAAAGTGAACCGCTAGAGCCGAAAGAACCATGGGCGTCGATGCAAAACATAGGAACGTGGTGAGGCGAATAATTTTTTTGGAGTATCGCAATGCATTGTTCCGTGCCGAAGGCGCTGGAACAATGCATCAAAACGAATTAGGATTTGGTTGTAAATAACTTCCCTATTTTACGGAGGGTTCGGTTGTTCGCTTGGCAGGTGTCGGCGGCAGGGCAGATTTTTGCTCCTGCAAAATCTGCATTTATGCCATCCTTGGCAATCAGTCGCCGCCGTCAAGCTTTCAAGGACGTATTCACGGCGTCCTGCCAAGCGAGTTACCGAACCCTTAACAAAGCACATAGTTCCAGGCGTTATTTATCACGAAATTCTTAACTGTTGACTTGGGCAATCCAGTCTTGCAAGTTGTAATAATTGGTAATGCGAGCGACTTTGTTGTCGCGAATTTCGAAGAAAGCGCCTGCAGGTAGGCGATATTTTTGCCCGGCGGCTTCCGGTAATCCTTCATCGGTTGTTAAATATTCGCCTAAAACTACGAATTCCGCCGCTGCCCTTTTACCATCCGGCGTGGCCATGATGATCATATCGACCAACTCTTCCTTGTAATTGTTATTCATACAGGCCATAAATTGTGTAAAGGCTTCCTTGCCGATTTGACGTTCGCCTTGGTTGATATCGTGAATGACGTCATCGGTCAATAAGCTTAAAAACGTATCCATGTCGCCTGCATTGAACGCAGCGTAGTATTGTTGTACTAGGTTAGTGGTATCTTGATTCATAATGGCCTCTTGTGATTAATGGGTAGTTTTAAAAAAACCGGCTATTTTATCGTTGTCTTGAATTTTACGCTATAGAATGCGTGGCATTCAGTTTCGATCGGGTCTAATTTCGGCAGTAACAGGCGCGTCTAATTGACGCAGATGCTTGCATTACGGCAACCGCTTGTTTAGTCTTCCCCGGACATTACAGACAAGGACTTGACGTATGAATCATCCTGAATTTCCATTGGCCGAGGAATTAATTTATTTAAATCATGCCGCCGTTGCTCCCTGGCCACTACGGGCATGCAATGCCGTAAAAGCGTTTGCCGAACAAAACACGCAGTTCGGCGCTTATCATTATCCTGATTGGCTCAAAAAAGAAAACGAGCTTCGTGTTCAGCTACAGGCTTTGTTGAACGCACCTTCGTCGGACGATATCGCTTTAGTTAAAAACACTTCAGAAGCGCTATCGTTTGTCGCTTACGGCTTGGATTGGAACGAGGGCGACAATATTGTCTCGACAAACG
>SLIO01000357.1 GCA_007135635.1 Methylomicrobium sp.
CAATAACTTATATTTTTTATCTATTTACAAATTTTTATTTTGTAAAAAAAACCTGACAGTCGTTTAGCGATGCCAATTATAAATCTAAGAGGATCAAGCTTAAAGTAATTTATGGAAATATATTTGTAAAACAATTAAGTACAATCATATTGAGATGTTTATTTTGTTATAACATAGCAGTTTTTTTATATTTTAGCTTCCATTTTAGGTGTAAAATTTTATGACAGCCGGGATCACCGACATCATATTTTATTGTCTCGAACATAAGTCCACTATCCCCAAATGAAGCTTTGCTTCAAGATGCTTTAATTTCTTTTAAATTGTCAATGACCCTAAAGAGACCTTCCAACAATCAGAGTACTCCTAGAATTCGCTATTCCGTTGCTATGCCGTTTTTTGAAAAAACCGTTTTTGAAGCATTGTTGAATCGTTTGGAAACGTCGAATCGGATTTATATCGCCTATAGTGGCGGTATCGACTCTCACGTTTTATTGCATGTGTGCGCCTCGATACCGTTATTACAAAAAAAAATGATTGCGGTTCATATTCACCATGGTCTGCAAGCGGTTGCGGACGCTTGGCCGAAGCATTGCCGTTCGGTAGCTAGACAATTGGGTGTGAATTTTGTCGATATTTATGTCGATGCGCGAAGAGTTGGCCGTGAAAGCCCCGAGGAGGCTGCCAGGAATGCGCGATATGATGCCTTAAAGGCTTTGCTTTCGCAAAACGATGTTTTGTTGGTGGCTCAGCACCGAGAGGATCAATTGGAAACCGTTTTATTGCAATTGTTTCGCGGGGCGGGTTTGCAAGGGCTTTCGGGTATGCCTGAAGTGATGACGTTTGGTAAAGGGGTGCTATTGAGGCCTTTTTTGAATACATCAAAACAAGTTATCGACCAATATGCTCGGCAGCATGATCTTAACTTCGTTGAAGATCCCACTAATCTAAGCATTGACTTCGATCGTAATTTTTTACGCAATGAAATTGTTCCTTTACTCAAGCAACGTTGGCCGTCCATTGATAAAACAGTCTCTCGCTCGGCGATTCATTGCGCGGAATCCTCTGAACTGTTGAGTAAATTAGCTGGTGATCAATTCAAGCAAGTCTATCGAACAAAAGATGCAACGCTATCGATATCGGCCTTGGTAAAACTAGACGTGGCTGAGCAGGCATTGGTCGTTCGGCATTGGTTCGCGAGTTTGGGTTTAAAAATGCCCTCCCGTGCTTTTGTCTTACGCGTTTTGTCCATGGTTCAGTCACCGCTTGGTGATCCGCAGTTGCCGAATCAAAAACATACGATACGCCGTTTTCGGAATCATTTGTTTTGCGTGCCGCAGCAAACCGTTGCTTTACCGGAACAAGGCGTTAAATGGCCCAATAGGGATGAACCCCTTGACTTGCCTGATGGAACGGAACTGAAGCTTGCCTATGACTGCTCCGGCATTGATCAATCAGTTTGGCTTAGATCGAAAATTGAGGTTAAATTTCGTAGTGGCGGTGAAAAAATTGCTTTGCCGAATCGTGAAGGGCGACATCGATTGAAAAATCTTTATCAGGAAGCAGGGATTCCGCCTTGGGAAAGACCTTATATCCCATTGATCTACCTGGACGGGTGCTTGGCGGCCGTTGCCGATCGTTGGATCGGTTCCGAATTTTATTGCGAAAACAAGCCGGGTTGCATTCGGTTAATCCAATCGCGAAAAAATAAAAACCGGAAAGGCCATGACGAATGTGTCTTAGTCGATTAAAATACACGAAATTTAATCTTGGCTAATTCAAAGCCGTCTCCCGATAGTTTTATTCCTTACATGACCAAATTTATTTTCATTACCGGTGGTGTCGTTTCCTCGTTGGGTAAAGGCATTGCCGCGTCGTCGTTGGCCGCAATTCTTGAAGCGCGTGGGCTGAAAGTGACGATGACTAAGTTGGATCCTTATATCAACGTCGATCCCGGAACGATGAGTCCATTTCAACATGGCGAGGTATTCGTTACCGAGGATGGGGCTGAAACCGATCTTGACTTGGGCCATTACGAGCGGTTTATTACAACCACAATGACCAAGAAGAACAATTTCACGACCGGTCAAATTTATGAAAATGTATTGCGCAAAGAACGCAAAGGCGATTATTTAGGCGCGACCGTTCAAGTCATTCCGCATATAACAGATGAAATCAAACGTCGAATCGAACTTAGTGCCGAAGGCATGGATGTCGCTATTATCGAAGTGGGCGGCACGGTCGGCGACATCGAATCGCTGCCTTTTCTCGAGGCAATTCGGCAAATGTATGTTGAATTGGGTAGAGATCGTGCGCTTTTCATTCATTTGACGTTAGTTCCTTATATCAAGTCGGCCGGCGAAATCAAAACCAAACCGACCCAGCATTCGGTTAAGGAACTTAGGACAATCGGTATTCAGCCGGATATCTTGATTTGTCGTTCCGAACAACCGATTCCGGCAATCGAGCGACGTAAAATTGCTTTGTTTACGAATGTTGCCGAAAGAGCCGTCATTTCCGCAATCGATGCCGATTCGATTTACCGTATCCCCTTGTTGCTTCATGAGCAGGGACTGGACGATATCGTTGTCGAAAAACTTCGCTTGGATGTCCCTAAAGCCGATTTGACCGAATGGGAAAATGTGATCGAGGGCCTGATGCATCCGGTTAATGAGGTATCGATTGCGATCGTCGGGAAGTATGTCGATCATTCCGATGCTTATAAATCACTGCATGAAGCATTGATTCATGCCGGCATTAAAACCCGAAATAAGGTACGAATTGAATATATTGATTCGGAAACGATCGAAGAGGAGGGTGTTTCAGCCTTGAGGCCCGTCGATGCGATTCTGGTTCCGGGCGGTTTTGGCGAACGGGGTGTAGAAGGTAAGATTGCGACAGTCAGGTATGCTCGGGAAAATAAGATTCCTTATTTAGGGATTTGTTTGGGCATGCAGGTGGCGGTTATCGAATTCGCTCGTAATGTCGCCAAGCTGGAGGGCGCGCACAGTACCGAATTCCTACCCGATTCGCCGCATCCGGTGATAGGTTTGATTACCGAATGGATGGACGCGCAAGGACAAGTGGAGGTTCGTAATCCTAATTCTGATTTGGGCGGCACGATGCGTTTGGGTGGGCAAAAATGCCGTTTGCAGATTGACTCGCTAGCATACGAACTTTATCAGAAGGAAGTCATTAGAGAGCGGCATCGGCACCGTTATGAGTTTAATAATAAATACTTTGAAAAGCTTGAGCAGAGCGGCATGCGCTTCTCAGGCAAATCAATCGACGGGCGCTTGGTCGAAGTCATCGAAATTCCGGGGCATCCCTGGTTTTTGGCTTGCCAATTTCATCCAGAATTTAATTCGGCACCGCGTAAAGGGCATCCGTTATTTTCCGGTTTTGTTGCCGCAGCCGCTCTACATAAAAAGGAAACCGATAAATGAAATTATGCAATTTTGAAGTAGGGCTCGATAAGCCATTGTTTTTGATCGCAGGTCCCTGCGTGATCGAAAGTGAGGAATTGGCTATGGAAACCGCAGGTTTCCTGAAAGAGATCACGGCTGAATTAGGCATTCCGTTCATCTATAAATCGTCTTTCGATAAAGCAAATCGCTCATCGCTGGAAAGTTTTCGCGGCCTCGGTTTCGAACGAGGATTGGCCATTCTGCAAAAGGTTAAGCAGCAAATCGGTGTGCCGGTGTTGACTGACGTTCACGAAGACACGCCGCTGAAAGAAGTCGCCGAAGTGGTCGATATCGTGCAGACGCCGGCCTTTTTATGCAGACAGACTAATTTTATTCAAAGCGTGGCCGAGTTGGGCATTCCGGTCAATATTAAAAAAGGCCAGTTCTTGGCGCCTTGGGACATGGCCAATGTCGCAAACAAAGCCAAAGCGACCGGCAATCAACAGATCATGGTTTGTGAACGCGGTGTATCGTTTGGTTACAACAACCTGGTGTCGGATATGCGCTCTCTGGCAGTTATGCGTGAAACCGGCTGTCCGGTCGTTTTCGATGCGACGCATTCGGTGCAATTGCCGGGTG
>SLIO01000240.1 GCA_007135635.1 Methylomicrobium sp.
TATTCGGATATGTCGAGCGTGCCTTGCGGAAAACGAAATCGACTGCCCGAAACGCCCAAGCGCTTATCGGCATAGTCGGGTTCGCCGCATTTTATTCGAACATCGCTGATATGATCGCCGGTTTGGACGATCCGTTGTCCGCAGCGGAAAGCAAAGGCTTCGGGGGCTGAGGCGAACAAAAAGAATCCCAGCAACAAAACAAATTTTTTCATAAATACTCATCGAAACGGAGGATTGAAATTAAAGCTAACGCAAACCGATGAACCAAAAATGAATCAATAGGGTACTTTTTACGGTTTTTATTTTACACTTGAGCTCGACTATAAACCTTTTTTAGGCGGTAGGAGTATTCGAATGCTAAAGTCACTACAGATTGAGCCGGAAAAATGCACCGGTTGCCTGCAATGCGAACTGGCCTGTTCGTATCATCATGAAGGGGTTTTTAATCCTTCCAAGTCCCGCATCAAAGTCTTCACATTTCATCATGAAGGCCGTTTTGCACCTTATACCTGCACGCAATGTGCCGAAGCCTGGTGTCTCCATACTTGCCCGGTCGAGGCCATCACGGTCAATTTAACTACCGGTGCAAAAGAGGTTGCCGTCGAGCAATGCGTCGGTTGCAAAGTTTGCACGATTGCCTGTCCGTTCGGTACCATCAATTATCAAGTCGAAACCGGCAAAGTCGCCAAGTGCGACTTATGCGGCGGCGAGCCGGAATGTGCCAAAGCCTGTCCGACAGCGGCAATTACTTATGTCGATGCCGAGCAAACCGGTTATCAAAGAATGCGCGCACACGCCGCACAATCGATTCAATCGCTATAGGAGCTTGCCATGGCCTGGACTGGAAAAGTGTTACGCATCAATTTGACCGAACGCACCTGCAGCAAAGAACCGCTCAATAAAGACTGGGCACGAAGCTATTTAGGCCAGCGAGGGTTGGCGACCAAATATTTATTCGAAGAAATCGACCCTAAAATCGATGCCTTATCGCCCAACAATAAATTGATCATGGCGACAGGTCCTTTGACCGGCACGCCGGCATCGACCGCCGGGCGCTACTCGGTGATTACCAAAAGCCCCTTGACCGGAACGGTCGCCTGCTCGAATTCCGGCGGTTTTATCGGCATGGAATTCAAAAACGCCGGCTGGGATATGATTATCTTTGAAGGCCGGGCATCTTCTCCGGTTTATTTATATTTGGAAAACGAACAGGCTCAATTGCTGCCTGCCGACGAAATCTGGGGGCAGTCGGTTTGGCAGGCTGACGATTGGCTGCATAACCGCCATCAAGATCCCTTATTGCGCATCGCGGCGGTTGGCCGATCCGCCGAACAAGGTTGTTTGTTTTCCGGCATTATCAACGATCTACATCGAGCAGCCGGGCGTTCAGGCGTCGGCACCGTGATGGCGTCGAAAAATCTCAAGGCCGTCGCGGTTCGCGGCACGCGAGGCGTCGGCAATATCAAAGACCCGGTTGCCTTCATGCAAGCAGTCAATGCCGGTAAAAAAGTATTGGCCGAGGGGCCTGTGACTTCCGAAGGCTTGCCGACTTACGGCACGCAAGTCTTGATGAACGTGATCAACGAAGTCGGCGCGATGCCGACCCGTAATTTCAAGGACGTGCAATTCGAAGGCGCCGCGAAGATTTCCGCCGAAGCGATGCACGAGCCGCGCCCCTCCGATGGAAAACCGAATCTGGTGACGAATGCCGCCTGCTTCGGTTGCACGATCGCCTGCGGACGCATATCCACGATTGCCGGCGGCCATTTTACGATTACAAACAAACCGCAATACCGAGGCGCATCGGGCGGTTTGGAATATGAAGCGGCCTGGGCTCTGGGTTCGGATACCGGGGTCGACGATCTCGATGCGCTGACCTACGTCAATTTCTTATGCAACGAAGACGGCATGGATCCGATATCGCTCGGTTCGACGATTGCGGCGGCGATGGAATTATACGAATCGGGAATAATTACAAAAGAACAAACCGGCGGCATTGAATTGAAATTCGGTTCGGCCGAAGCGCTGGTCAAATTGACCGAGTTGACCGCGAAAGGTGAAGGCTTCGGGCGCGAAATCGGGCTTGGATCGAAACGCTTGTGCGAAAAATACGGACGGCCCGAATTATCGATGACAGTTAAGGGGCAGGAATTCCCGGCATACGATCCGCGCGGCATTCAAGGCATGGGCCTAGCCTATGCGACCTCGAATCGCGGCGCCTGTCATTTAAGGGGTTATACCGTGTCGTCGGAAATCATGGGGTTGCCGGAAAAAACCGATCCTTTGGTTACCGACGGCAAAGCCGCCTTGGTAAAAGCCTTTCAGGATGCGACCGCAGCGGTGGATTCGGCAGGATTGTGCGTGTTTTCGACGTTTTCGTGGACGATGGCCGATATTGCGCCGCAAATCGCCGCCGCTTGCGAGGGCGAATGGACCGTCGATAGCCTGCTCGAAACCGGTGAACGTATCTGGAATCTGGAACGAAAATTCAATTTGGAGGCGGGACTTACCTGCGCCGATGATAATTTACCCGAACGCTTACTGAAAGAAGCCGCCAAAACGGGGCCGGCCAAAGGCAAGGTCAACGATTTGGCGAAAATGCTTCCCGAATATTACCAATTGCGCGGCTGGACGCAAGACGGCATACCGAAAGCCGAAACCTTGACACGGCTGTCGGTGTAGGAGGCGCTATGCATTATGTCATCATCGGCGCAGGGCCTGCCGGTATCAATGCCGCCGAACAATTGAGAAAGCTGGATGCCGAAGCGAGGATTACCGTATTCGGCGACGAACCGGAAGCACCCTATTCGCGCATGGCCTTACCGTATTATTTGATCGGACAGGTTGGCGAAGACGGCACGTACTTAAGAAAATCGCCGGATCATTTCGAGCGATTGGCTATCGAAATGCGTCGTCAAAAAGTCGAAAAAGTAGAGGGTCAGGGCAAACGATTACAACTGGCCAATGGTGAAACTCTCGCTTTCGACAAGCTGTTGATCGCAAGCGGTTCAAGGCCGATAAAACCCCCAATTCCGGGTATCGATTTACCCGGCATCTATAACTGTTGGACGCTCGCCGACGGTCGTAAAATTACCGAACAATTGAAACCGGGAGCCAGAGTCGTGTTGATGGGAGCCGGGTTTATCGGCTGCATCATATTGGAAGCGCTGGTTAAAAGCGGAGCGAAACTAACCGTCATCGAAATGGGTGAGCGCATGGTACCGCGCATGATGAACGAAAAAGCCGGTGGCTTGATCAAGCAATGGTGTCAAGGCAAAGGTGTTGCGATTCATACCGGCACGACGATCACTGCTTTCGAACCGGACCGAAACGGTTTACAGGTTAAACTCGACACCGGTGAAATGCTGACTGCCGATTTTGTCGTTTCGGCGGCCGGCGTTAAAGCCAATATCGAATTTTTACAATGCAGCGGTATAGCCACCGAAGATGGCATCCTGGTCGACCGGCATTTAGAAACCAGCATTGCCGGTATCTATGCGGCCGGCGATGTTGCACAAGGCTTGGATTTTTCGACCGGCGAATACACCGTACAAGCGATTCAACCGACCGCGGTTGACCATGGTTTATTGGCCGCAAAAAACATGACCGGCGGCCGCGAGCTACTGCACCAGGGCAATATCAACATGAACGTACTGGATACGATGGGCTTGATCGCCAGCTCGTTCGGTTTATGGATGGGGGTGGAGCAAGGCGATTCGGTCGAAAGATACAATCCGGATCAATACCGCTATCTCAATTTACAGTTTGAAGAAGACCGCCTGATCGGTGCCACAGCGGTTGGCTTAACGCAGCATGTCGGCGTTTTAAGGGGTTTGATTCAAAGCCGAATCAAGCTCGGCGATTGGAAACAGCGTCTAATCGACGACCCGACCCGCATCATGGAAGCCTATCTCGCGAGCACTCAAGCGATAGGCCCCAATGCCGGCGTAAACGTTAAATAGAGTGAAGCTAAGCTTGGCAATTTAACCATGAAGCGTATAAGGTTTTGAAGAATTTCAAGGGGATATTTGCGCGTTCCCA